>NZ_JAERJS010000037.1:0-28322 GCF_018257525.1 Tatumella sp. JGM130
TTTTGGCGAATACAAAACTAACCACTTTTACCGCCGTTTTCTATTAATTCACGCTAAGGTGCGATGAACCAAAAAAATGCCAGAGCGAAAACAGCCTGCTACTTAATAACTGTAAGTCACAGTTCCGGTTTGATGATCAGCAGGAGGGACTATGATCTCCCTGCCACTGGAAGTTCTCTGCCGCCAGCTGCCTGCCTGCATTATCTCTTATGACACAAAATATCTGAGGCTCGCGGTCGTTACCCCTCCGCCGCCCGATATTACTGATGCCTTACGCTTTGCCAGCCAGCGCCAGATCGAATTCGAATACTGGCCGCAGGCCCGTATCGAAAGTCAGCGCAGGCAACAATCGTCACATTCATTGTCGTTAGCTGAACCTGAACCGCAGACAGTACCGCTGATCGCTGAACAGTTATTATCCCGCGCAATTCAGCAACGGGCATCAGATATACATCTGGAATCGACCCCGCTGGGGCCGGTAATAAGGTTACGGATAGACGGTTTACTGCATCCTACTCCGCTGACGGCCAGTTGCACGGCAGAGGCGCTGGTTGCACGGTTTAAAGTACTGGCCGGGCTGGATATTGCCGAAACCAGGCTCCCGCAGGATGGTCAGCTGAGCCTGACTCTGGACGGTGAAAACCACAGTTTCCGCCTTTCGACACTGGCGACCCGCTGTGGTGAAAAACTGGTTATCAGACGTCTGCGCTCAGTCAAACAAGCTCTGGCCCCGGCACAGCTTGGTTTTGATAAAGATGACTTACAACAGGTGCTTACTATTCTCCGCCAGCCTCAGGGAATGATTCTGGTGACCGGCCCGACCGGCAGCGGTAAAACCTTCACGCTATATAGTCTGCTGAGCCAGCTGAATACCCCGGATAAAAACCTCTCTACGGTTGAAGATCCCATCGAGATACCGCTGGAAGGCGTGAACCAGACACAGCTCAACAGTAAAGCCGGACTCGATTTTTCCCTTATCCTGCGGGCTTTACTCCGCCAGGATCCGGATGTGATTATGATCGGAGAAATACGGGATAACGACACGGCAGATATTGCGGTAAAGGCCGCCCAGACCGGACATCTGGTCCTTTCAACCCTGCACACCAATTCTACCGGAGAGACGCTGATACGCCTCCGGCAGATGGGTATCGCCGGTTACCTGCTGGCCGCATCACTCCGGCTGGTCATTGCACAGCGGCTGGTACGAAAACTCTGTACTCACTGCCGTCATCCGGCCGGAACGGAGATCAGGCTCCCCGCTTCTGTCCGGAAATCCCCTTTAGGGCACTGGCTGGCCGACGGATGCGACCACTGCTTTTCCGGCTATTACGGGCGTATCGCACTGTTTGAAATACTGCCGGTCTGTGGTGCATTACACCAGGCGATAGCCAGTGATGCCTCTCCGGAGACATTGCGTGAAATCGCCTGCCGTCAGGGAGGCCGATCATTATTCAGCACCGGTATCAATGCGGTCGAAAAAGGGATCACTTCATGGTCCGAAATATTACGGGTGATCGGGGGCAATCGTGAGTAACTATGCTTTGTTTTACTGGCAAGCCGTAAACAGTAAAGGGCAGCCTTGTGAGGGGTACAGGCTGGTGAGACACCGTCATCAGTTATCCCGTATACTGAACGATGATGGCCTGGTCCCCGTCAGAATCACAAAAAAAAAGTTCTGTCCGCCCGGTTACTGGCGATGCGAGCAAAGAATACTGATTTTCAGCCAAATCAGTATCCTGCTACAGGCCGGCCTGCCGCTGGCCGACGGGCTGGGACTGCTGGCAGAAGGCCACCCGCAAAAAGCCTGGCAGGCGTTACTGATACAGTTACAGCAGCAGATACTGTCCGGCGTTACCTTTTCGGCCGCTTTGCGCTGCTGGCCGGAAATATTTCCCCTGTTATGTATCTCGCTGGTGTATGCCGGTGAACAAACAGGTCACCTGGAACAATGTTGTAGACAGCTGGCAGAACAGCAACAACGTGAAATGAAGTTAAAAAAAAACTGACCAAAGCCCTGCGCTATCCACTATTTATTCTGCTGCTGACATGCCTGATCAGTACCGCGATGCTGCTATGGGTTCTGCCGGAGTTTGCAGCCATTTATCGCTCATCAGATACTCCCCTGCCCGCATTTACCCGTCAGCTGATTAATCTGTCAGATTTCCTGTTATCGGTAGCTCCGGCAGTGCTGGTGCTCACTGTGATACTGACAGCGTTCTGGCGAACCGCGAGAAAACACTTTCCTGACTGGATAGTCACTGAACAGCGCCTGCTGCTGAAAGTCCCTCTCGCGGGTTGCCTGTGGCAGGCTGCGGTACTGGCCCGGATATTCAGCGTACTGGCTCTGACCCAGCGGGCAGGACTCCCGTTACGTGAAGGCCTGACAATTACGCAAAATCTTCACGGCCGGGGTTTATGGCAGCAGGCTCTCTGTGCACTGCAGCAACATATTGAGCAAGGACAACCTCTGTCATCCGGCCTTCGGCTGCGGAACGAATTTCCACAGTTATGTTACTTACTGACACGGCTCGGAGAACAGACCGGTGCATCAGATATACTGTTTGTCCGGCTGGCGGACTGGTTCGAAAATATTGTCCGACAAAAAGCGGGCAGCCTGGCAGCCTCAGTAGAGCCAGTCATGTTGATTATTACCGCAATCATTACCGGGAGCATTGTGATTGCTATGTATCTGCCAATGTTCAGCCTCGGTGATGCGCTATTTTGATACGCTCCCCGCCCTGAAGGCCAGCGGGTACGGCAGCCATGCAGTCCGGGGGCCCGGAGATAAAAGCCAGCACAGGTTCTGACTGAGAGCAGTTCTGTCGTGTCGAACACGTCGGCCAGATAAGAACACCGGTCAGTCCCGGCGTAATATCTCCGTCAATACACAGGTTCGGGTCTGCTGCTATGATCAGACACCTTGTATTCGCTGGTCAGGCCGCAGCCCGCAATAAAGCAACAACAAGACTGCGTTTTTAGTTTTTATTGCGCTACAATTTGCCCGTCAGACAGAGATAATTACGCCCAGTCAGCCAGTCAATAATCTCTGCTGATTACCGTCACTCCGCTTACTGTCAGGATATATGTGATATGCCCTATGTTGTTGCGCTCACCGGGGGGATCGGTAGCGGTAAGACCACAATTGCAGAGATGTTTGCCCGTTGCGGGGTAAAAGTTATTGATGCCGATATAGTCTCCCGTCAGGTTGTACAAGCCGGTACTCCGGCCCTCAAAAAAATTCATCAGTACTTTGGCGACAGGGTCTTATTAGCCGATGGCGGGCTGAACCGCAGCTGGCTGAGACAGCAGATATTTGCTGACGCCGAAAGTAAAAACTGGCTGAACAATCTGCTGCATCCGCTGATCCAGCAACGGACACAACAATTAATTGACCAAATTGCCGATGACTGGTGCCTGTGGGTCGTGCCATTACTGGCCGAAAACCGGCTGCATAACCGCGCCGATCGGGTTCTGGTGGTTGATGTTGATGAAGAAACTCAGGTCCGGCGTACAATGGCCAGAGATAATATTACCCGTCAGCAGGCAGCTGATATTCTGGCGGCCCAGGCCAGCCGGCAATCCCGGTTAGAGATTGCCGATGATGTGATTGATAATTCAGGCTCTCCTGCCGAACAACAGCAAAAGGTGGCCATGTTGTATCAGCGCTATCAGTCACTGGCATCCGCAAAAAAAGGATCTGTACCATGAGCAGTGTTGTTTTGTTTGAATATCCGTTAAACGAAAAAATGCGCACCTGGCTGAGAATTGAATACCTGTTACAACAGTTAACCGGCAGTATGCCGGTCAGCAGTCCGGTCTCTGCATTGAGTTTTTTTCGGGGCATCGCTGACTTACTGGATATCTTCGACCGCGGAGATATGCGGGCAGATTTGGTGAAAGAACTGGACAGGCAACAGCACAAGCTACAGAGCTGGCTGAATGTCAGCGGAGTGGATACGGCCAGAGTCACAGAATTACAGCAGAAACTGAAAAGTCAGTCAGTGCAGCTACTGACTGCACCGCGTATGGGTCAGCAACTCAGAGAAGATCGTTTTATCAGCCAGGTTCGCCAGCGTCTGAGTATCCCCGGCGGATGTTGCAGCTTTGACCTGCCGGCCCTTCATATATGGTTAAACCTGCCGGACAATGAACGTCAGGAGCAGACCGAAGAATGGTACGACACTCTGCGGCCATTACAGGAAAGTTTAACCTCAGTGTTGGAATTGATCCGTCAGTCTGGTAGTTTTCAGCCACAAATAAGCCTGAATGGTTTCTTTCAGGATACGGCCGAAGATGCCGACCTGTTACGGCTAACGCTGGATAGCGCTGTCACATTGTATCCGCAAATCTCCGGCCATAAAAATCGCTATGCCATCCGTTTTTTGCCGATGGATACCGGGGAGAGCGAGATCCCCTCGCGATTATCGTTTGAACTCGCATGTTGTTAAGAGGAATGTATGCAGGAAGAGATTACCACGGTTCAGTGCCCACAATGCCGTAAAGACGTCATCTGGGATCAACTCAGTCCGTGGCGGCCGTTTTGCTCAAAGCGCTGCCAGATGATCGATTTGGGAGAATGGGCTGCCGAAGAAAAACGGATCCCGGCAGACGATAAACTTTCTGAAGATGAAGAGTGGAGCGGCGAATAATCCGCAACAGACTGAATGCTCAGCGGCAATAGAATGACCTATTGCCGGTCCCTGTTTTACAGCTGCCCTGTTACCAGTTTTTCGACCAGCCGATGGTTTGCCGGCGGAAATTCTTCGGCACATAAATCCTGTGGCTGTACCCAGCGCTGCGGCTGACCTTCTTTACCCCACGGCTCGCCCTGCCACTGATCAACAATAAAGAAATAGAGTGTGACCCGCACATCATCGTAAGTGTGATCGGCACTGCCTGCCGGCTGAGCTGAAACGACCTCAATGCCGGTTTCTTCCATCAGCTCGCGCCTCAGTGCCTGCTCAGCCGTTTCTCCCTGCTCAAGCTTTCCACCGGGAAATTCCCATTTGTTCGCCATATGAGAAGTTGATGAGCGTTGTGCCAGAAAAATACCACGCACCGGATCACGGATAATCCCCACCGCTACCTGAAGATGTTTCATTAATTACCCTTTTTGATTCACTCTGCAGTGTTGCTATTACAAGGTTTAACTGCAACAGCCCCTTCTGACAGCCACTAAAAAGGTCCATGTTGCCATGGACCTTGTGTTTATTTCCTGAGAACCCGGCCACAAGGCCGGGTCGCTGACACTCAGGCAATACGGCCGTGACATTGCTTATACTTTTTGCCGGACCCGCACGGGCAGGGATCATTACGCCCGACTTTACGTTCACCGCCCTGCGCTGCTAACTCTTCAGCGGCTTCGGTTTCAGAATCCACATGGCTTAGCTGTTGCTGACTGGCTAAGCGTTCCGCTTCTTCGCGACGTTGCTGCTCCAGGGCTTCAATTTCTTCCGGCATACGTACCTGAACTTTGCTCAGAGTACTAATCACTTCATACTTCAGTGATTCCAGCATATTGGCAAACATAGCGAAAGATTCGCGTTTATACTCCTGCTTAGGATCTTTCTGTGCATAACCACGTAAATGGATCCCCTGACGCAGATAGTCCATGGCCGCCAGATGTTCTTTCCACAATGAGTCCAGAGTCTGAAGCATGACGCCTTTTTCGAAGTTACGCATCATCTCGGTGCCAACGACAGTTTCTTTTTCATTGTAGTTTTCCAGAGCACGCTGCATGATCCGCTCACGTAAGGTTTCTTCATGCAGTTCAGGCTCTTTATCCAGCCATTCTGCAATCGGTAAATCCAGATCGAAATCATTACGTAACCGTTCTTCCAGCCCCGGTACATCCCACATTTCTTCCAGAGACTGTGGCGGGATATAACTGTCAATGGTCGCGGCCATGACATCATCACGTATCCCACTGATAGTTTCGCTCACATCAGAGACGTCCAGCAGTTCGTTACGCTGTGTATAGATAGCACGGCGCTGATCACTTGCAACGTCATCGTACTCCAGCAACTGTTTACGGATATCAAAGTTACGGCTTTCAACTTTACGCTGTGCGTTTGCTATTGCCTTGGTTACCCACGGATGCTCAATCGCTTCGCCTGGTTTCATTCCCAGTTTACGCATCATGCCCGACACACGGTCTGATGCAAAAATACGCATCAGGGCATCTTCCATCGACAGGTAGAAACGAGAAGACCCTTTATCCCCCTGACGACCGGCACGTCCACGCAACTGGTTATCAATACGGCGTGATTCATGACGTTCAGTACCGATAATATGTAAACCACCGGATTCCAGTACTGCATCGTGACGTTTTTGCCACTCAGCTTTAATAGCACTGATTTCTTCTTCATCCGGATTCTGACGGGCTTCAACTTCCGCATGCCAGCTGCCACCCAGCATAATATCGGTACCACGACCGGCCATGTTGGTAGCAATCGTCACCGCACCAGGCTGACCGGCCTGGGCAATAATATCCGCTTCACTGGCATGGAACTTCGCATTCAGTACATTATGCCTGATACCTGCTTTCGCCAGTTCACTGGAGACCACTTCAGATTTTTCGATGGAGATTGTCCCCACCAGTACCGGCTGACCGTTCGCCGTACGCTCGCGGATATCTTCGATAATAGCATCGATTTTTTCTTTCTCGGTCATATAGACCAGGTCAGGGAGATCTTTACGCACCATCGGACGATTAGTCGGCAGAACGATCGTATCCAGTTTGTAGATTGAACTGAATTCAAAGGCTTCAGTATCCGCAGTCCCGGTCATACCGGCCAGTTTCTCGTACAAGCGGAAATAGTTCTGGAAAGTAATTGAAGCCAGAGTCTGGTTTTCGTTCTGGATGTCAACCCCTTCTTTGGCTTCTACTGCCTGATGCAGACCATCAGACCAGCGACGGCCCTGCATAGTGCGTCCCGTGTGCTCATCGACGATAACAACTTCACCGTCTTTCACAATATAATCAACGTCACGGGTAAACAGAGCGTGGGCACGCAGTGCTGCGGTCACGTGGTGCATCAGCATAATGTTAGTCGGTGAATATACAGACTCACCTTCTTCCATAATTCCCTGACTGACCAGCAGTTGTTCAATTTTTACCAGTCCGCGTTCCGTCAGATGAACCTGCCGCGATTTTTCGTCTACCGAGAAATCACCTTCTCCCTGGAACGTATCGGAGTCTTCTTTCTCCTGACGTACCAGATGCGGGATCACTTTATTGACCTTGATATACAGCTCTGAGCTGTCTTCGGCAGGACCGGAAATAATCAGCGGCGTACGGGCTTCATCGATCAGAATGGAGTCAACTTCATCCACCAGCGCATAATGCAGCTTACGCTGCACACGCTCTTCAGGGCTGAATGCCATATTGTCACGCAGATAGTCGAAGCCATATTCATTGTTAGTACCGTAAGTAATGTCGGCACCATAAGCTTCACGTTTCGCCGGGGCAGGCATACCCGGCAGGTTGATACCCACAGTCAGTCCGAGATATTCGAATAGCGGACGGTTATTTTCCGCATCACGCTGGGCCAGATAGTCATTGACCGTAACAACGTGTACACCTTTCCCTGACAGGGCATTCAGATAAGCGGGCAGGGTTGCCGTCAGGGTTTTACCCTCACCGGTACGCATCTCTGCAATACAACGCTCATTAAGGACCATACCGCCCATTAACTGCACATCGAAGTGACGCATGTTAAAAATCCGGCGGCTGGCTTCACGTACGGTGGCAAAAGCCTCCGGAATCAGGCTTTCTAAAGCTTCACCTTTTTCCAGTCGTTCACGGAACTCAACTGTTTTTGCTTTTAATTGTTCATCCGAGAGAGCGGTGAACTCAGGTTCCATTTTATTAATAATATCAACCGTCTTACGCATGCGGCGTAAAGTACGATCATTACTGCTACCGAAAATTTTTGTTAATAATTTCATGACCATTTTTATAATCTCAATTCAGCAATTTGGGCTGCAAAAAATCAGGGAATCAACGAATATCAGGGTTCAGACGCTAACAGGCCCGGCCCGGATACCCTGAACGCCCGCCAGCCAAAGGCCGCTATTAAAAACAGCAAGCTTACCGGTATAGATCAACGTCCGCCCGGGGGAAGGACTGACGGCTGGTCGCCCGTTAGTCAGTAATGCATGCAGCGATTGTAATACCGCGATTTTTTGAACTGTCAGCGGCAGTAATTGCTGCTGAGCTTCGGGCTGAAGCTGCGGTAAAGAAAAAGACAGGTGGCGTATCACCACTCTGATGGCATGCTGATGCCAGTAGTCAACACTCAGCCCCGGACGGCGCACCGTATCGCGAATACGAAGCAGGTTCTCAAACCGGGCGGCATGACCAATGAA
The DNA here is from genome assembly GCF_018257525.1 of Tatumella sp. JGM130. Classification (NCBI taxonomy): domain Bacteria; kingdom Pseudomonadati; phylum Pseudomonadota; class Gammaproteobacteria; order Enterobacterales; family Erwiniaceae; genus Tatumella; species Tatumella sp. JGM130. Next base: position 8,371 of record NZ_JAERJS010000037.1, read on the forward strand.
TAATGTATTGGCAGGGACATCGGTACCGTTACCAGACTCAACCACCTGAGCATTTGCTACCGGCAAGCCAAGACTCGCCGCGACCATCCCCAGAAGGAGATGCGGCCAGAAATAACGCATGCCAAGTTGTCGCCAACGTGCAAAAATTCCGATCACTGTCTGTCCATTGAAAACTGATACCTGCATTTCCGGGGGTACATTCAGCTATCCCTGCGAAAGCCGGCCGGATATGTCATCTGATAGAGAAGAGATAGTAACACTAATGGTGGTTTTCAACATCAGAGAATAAGAAACGGGGGCAGAAATCAGGTGTTTATGATGTTTTTTTCAGCGAAACAGAGAGGTAAAAAAAACAGCAGGCTTACTGACCGGAGAGAGTATCAGTAATACCTGCTGTTATCAGAGGCTATCAGGCCAGAACCAGATTCGGTGCCTGGAAGGCCTGTGGCAATTCTTTGTCATCTTCGAAGGTCGCCCATTCCCAGGCTTCCTGTTTTGCCAGTACTGCCTGCAGTAACTTATTATTCAGAGCATGGCCGGATTTATAAGCGCTGAAAGCGCCAATCACATTATGGCCACACATAAATAAGTCACCGATAGCATCCAGCATTTTGTGACGTACAAACTCGTCTTCAAAACGCAGACCTTCTTCGTTCAGGACACGAAATTCATCAAGGCCAATCGCACAGTCAAGACTTCCGCCCAGGCACAGGCCACGAGACTGCAGATACTCAATTTCATGCATAAAACCGAAGGTACGGGCACGGCTAATCTGGCGAACAAACGCATCGGCGGAAAAGTTCAGCTGATAACGTTGTGAACTTGAATCAATCGCCGGGTGTTTAAAATCGATAGTAAAGTCGAGAGAGAAACCATTATAAGGAGTCAGCTCTGCCCATTTATCACCGTCTTCAACACGAACCGCTTGTTTAATACGAACAAATTTCTTAGCACTGTTCAGTTCCTCTACCCCTGCATCCAGCAGAAGGTAAACAAACGGCGCAGCACTGCCATCCATAATCGGGATTTCCGGCGCATCGACTTCAACAATAATGTTATCGATACCCAGTCCGGCCAGCGCTGAGTTTAAATGCTCAACGGTTGAAATACGCACCCCTTCATCGTTAACCAGGCAGGTGCTCAGCATGGTATCGCGCACGTATTTTGCATCAGCCGGGAAATCTACCGGTGGATTCAAGTCAGTGCGACGATAGATGACCCCGGTGTTGGCCGGCGCAGGGCGCAGTGTCAGGCTGACTTTCTTACCGGTATGTAAACCGATACCTGTCGCCTGAACAATACGTTTTAATGTCCTTTGTTTGATCATCGTATTAATCTCGCAATATTACTTTTGTTCGTGACTATACACTACTTAATGGCCGCCATTTTAGCACAAAGAGCGAGCAAGGCCAAATATCGGTATATTCTTAGTCAGCCTGCTTGCGTAAAAATGCCGGAATATCCAGATAGTCAGGTTCTTTATTCGCCTGGCCTGCCGGGTCATTAACCACTTTCGCCGCCGGTTTCTGCTCCTGAGGTAACGGAGTCATACCGTGCTGCTGATAACGATGATCCATCACTGGCTGGCTGGCCGTTTTATTGGTCACCAGAGTGATTTCAGGACGTTTGTCCATACCAATACCGGTTGCTACCACAGTCACGCGCAGTTCGTCGTTCATTTCCGGGTCCAGAGACGTACCGATAACCACGGTCGCATTGTCTGAAGCGAAAGCACGGATAGTATTACCCACCGTCTCAAACTCATCCAGACGCAGGTCAAAGCCGGCAGTGATGTTAACCAGTACTCCGCGGGCACCGGACAGATCGATATCTTCCAGCAGCGGGCTGGAAATTGCCATTTCAGCGGCTTCTTCCGCACGGTCTTCACCACAGGCAACACCTGAGCCCATCATGGCGTACCCCATCTCTGACATCACGGTACGTACGTCTGCAAAGTCGACGTTCATCAGACCCGGACGGGTAATCAGTTCAGCAATACCCTGAACCGCACCTTTTAATACATCATTCGCCGCGCCAAAAGCATCCAGTAATGAAATACCACGCCCCAGCACTTTCAGCAGCTTATCATTCGGGATAGTAATTAATGAATCCACATGCTTGGAAAGTTCAGCAATTCCCTGCTCGGCAAAAGCCATACGCTTTTTGCCTTCAAAGTTAAACGGTTTAGTGACCACCGCTACCGTCAGAATACCCAGGTCTTTAGCCACTTCAGCCACAACCGGGGCGGCACCGGTACCAGTACCACCACCCATACCGGCGGCGATAAATACCATATCAGCGCCATCCAGGGCCGCACGCAGTGCTTCCCTGTCTTCTTCGGCTGAATTACGGCCGACTTCAGGGTTAGCACCGGCCCCCAGACCTTTGGTAATGTTATTACCAATCTGGATAGTCTGGCCAACAGCCGTTTTACGCAACGCCTGAGCATCGGTATTTACCGCAAAGAATTCAACACCTTCGATACGCTCACGTACCATGTGTTCTACGGCATTACCGCCGCCACCGCCAACGCCGATGACTTTTATCACCGCATCGTTGGTTAATTCCATAGGTTCAAACATGATTTCTCTCCGTTATGTGCCTGTCGCCTGGAGACCATAAATGCTGTTAGCATGATCTCCTTTAGTAAAAATTAAAACTCTTTTTTCAGCCAGCTGTTGATTCGTTTAAACCAGCCGCCGACCGATGCTCTTTTTTCGTTATCGCCCTCACCCCCCATGTGCGATTCCTTACCGTAATGCAACAAGCCCACGGCTGTTGAATAGTAAGGTTCCTGCGCATAGTCAGTCAGACCGGTAATATTCAATGGCTGGCCAATACGCACCTGGGTATGGAATACCCGTTGTGCACAGGCGGCAAGACCTTCTATCTGCCCTGCCCCGCCGGTTAACACAATACCGGCCGCCAGATGATGCTTCACTCCCTGCTGACGTAACTGTTCCTGTAATTCAAGGATTTCGTCGTTCACCAGGTTTAACAATTCCGTGTAACGTGGTTCGATAACTTCTGCCAGAGTCTGACGTTGCAGACTGCGTGGCGGACGTCCGCCAACGCTCGGCACTTCGACATTTTCGTCTTTGCCAACCATCGAACCTAACGCGCAGCCATGACGGACTTTAATCGCTTCAGCATCTGTCGGCGGTGTACCGAAAGCATAGGCAATATCACTGGTGACCACGTTCCCCGCATAAGGGATAACTTTGGTATGACGCAAAGCGCCACCGGTGTATACCGCCATATCCATTGTACCACCACCAATATCAACCACACAGACACCCAGCTCGCGCTCATCTTCGGTTAATACCGCATAGCTGGATGCCAGTCCGGCAAAAATCAGCTGGTCAACTTTCAGTCCGCAGCGTTCCACGGCTTTGACAATGTTTTTCGCCATATCGTTATGACAAGTGATCAGGTGCACTTTCGCCTGCATTCTGACCCCCGATAATCCTACCGGGTTTTTAATCCCTTCCTGATAATCGATGGCGTATTCCTGAGGAATAACATGCAGAATACGATGTTCATCACGGACACGCACGGATTTCGCCGTATGCACCACATTCTCAACATCATCCTGGGTTACTTCCTCTTCTGAAATCGGAACCATCCCGATTTCGTTCTGACAGCTAATATGTTTACCGGAAAGTGCCAGGTAAACTGACGATATCTGACAGTCCGCCATCAGTTCAGCCTGGTCAATGGCCCGCTGAACACACTTCACTACCGACTCAAGGTCGTTCACTCCGCCTTTATCCATCCCGCGGGACGGGCAGCTGCCTACCCCGATAATGTTTACCATACCATCGGGCAGAATCTCCCCAACAAGGGCAGCAACCTTAGCGGTGCCGATTTCAAGTCCTACTACAAGTTTTCTGTCCGTTGCCTTGATCATTGTTGTTCAGCCTGTGCCTGCTTGTGTTGCTGATTACTGTTTTGTGGATCGACCGGGGCGGCCACCCAACCAACAGCCGCACCGGACTCATAGCGCAAGTCCACATAACCTATCCGTTTGTTCTCTGCCTGTGCCTGCCGGAGCAGTACCGGGTCGAGGTCAATAAAGCGCTGAAGGCGCTTCATTGTTTCATCACGTCCCAGTTCGATTTTCATATCGTCGCTGGTCACCAGTTGCCATGAACGCCTTGCTGTCATGGATGCGGCTTTCAGGGTAATTTTTGATGGCTTTAACATATCACTCATCTGATAGAATCCGGCCATCACTTCTTTCTCACTGCCTTCAGGCCCATACAACATCGGCATGGACTGCTGCCCGGCCTGGTTCACCGGTAAACTGAAAGAAACACCGTCCGCATCAACAACATTCTGATCATTCCAGCGGGCTACGGGAACATATTCAACCAGATGAATCTTTAATTCATCAGGCCACTGTTTACGTACACTTACCTGTTTTATCCAGGGAAGCCGCTCTATCTGTTGCTGTATCACATCAACATTTTGCGACATAAAAGTGCCGGGCGGCCCGAGGGACAAAATGGCCTGGCGAATATCATCATGGGTGGTGTAACGGGTTTCGCCGGTCACTACCAGTTTTGATAGTGGTAAGCGGGACGCATCATCCATCCATTTCAGTACCATCACTCCGCCCAGTACCATGGTACCGACAACCAGTAATAAGAAGATCATTCCGAACAGGCGCGATCCATTACTACGTCCGGATCCCATACGATCCTGTGGTTCCCGGTTCCGTGTATTTAAAGCCGCCTGAGACATATCAGTCTGTTAACTCCAGAATAGTGGTCACCAACTGCGAAAAATCGATACCTGCCTGCTTAGCCGCCATCGGCACCAGACTATGGCTGGTCATACCAGGCGATGTGTTAACCTCTAACAGCTGAAAATGACCTTCAGCATCCATCATTACATCGACACGGCCCCATCCACGACAGCCTAAAGAGTGCCATGCCGCCATCACTAATTCATTCAGTAAATTCTGTTGTTGCTCATCTAATCCTGACGGGCAAAAATATTCTGTGTCATCAGCAAGATACTTTGCATTGTAGTCGTAAAATTCTGTTTTAGCCTGAATTCGTATCGAAGGCAGAACTTTATCGCCAACAATTGCAACCGTATACTCAGCACCGCTGAGAAAAGCTTCCACCAGAACATCGTTATCGTATTGAAACGCCAGTGCTAATGCATCCATCAGCTCATCCGGATGATTCACCCGGCTAATACCGACGCTGGAGCCTTCGTTACCAGGTTTTACAAATAACGGCAGCCCGAGTGCAGCGATCTGTTCACTGACGGCGTTATCCAGACCTGCGGTCAGCTGCTGACGGGTCAGCCATACGAAACGGCTGGTCGGTAATCCGGCCCCCTGCCATAACAGCTTACAACGCACTTTATCCATAGTGATGGCCGAAGCCATCACCCCGCTCCCGGTATAAGGCAGCCCTGTAAAGTCCAGTATTGCCTGCAGGGTACCATCTTCACCGCCACGGCCATGCAACGCAATAAATGCTCTGGTGAACCCCTGCTGCCTGAGTTCAAGTACCGAATGATCACGGGTATCAATGCCGGCGGCATCCAGTCCGGCAGCCCGTAATCCGGCCAGCACCGCACGTCCGGAATCCAGTGACACTTCACGTTCGGCGGAAGTACCGCCCATCAGAACAGCAATTTTCTCAGTCATGCTGCTGCTCCGCCCGGTCAGTGTGTTGCAATTTATGATCGGCAAGGGTACGGGCAATACGTCCGACTGTCCCGGCCCCCTGGGCCAGAATAAGATCATTTCCGCTCAGTACCGGAGCCAGCATCTCGGACAGCATTTCGTTATCGGCCACCAGGATAGGGTCGACCTTGCCACGGTTACGGATAGAGCGGCACAGCGCCCGGCTGTCGGCACCGGCAATCGGTGTTTCACCGGCCGGGTAAACATCCAGCATCAGCAGTGCATCGGCCTGACACAGAACATTGGCGAAATCATCAAACAGATCGCGGGTACGGGTATAGCGGTGAGGCTGGAAGATCATCACCAGCTTTTTATCCGGCCATCCGGCACGTGCCGCCTTGATGGTGGCATCCACTTCTGTCGGATGGTGACCATAATCATCGACCAGCATAGCGCTCCCCGGCAGACCATTTACCGGCTCTGTCGGGTATTCCCCCAGCAGATCAAAACGCCGTCCGGTGCCCTGAAAACTTTCTAATGCCGCCAGAATATCAGCATCATCAATACCTTCTTCGCTGGCAACACTGACTGCTGCAGCTGCATTCAGCGCATTATGCCGGCCGGGTGCATTCAGGGTGACATTCAGCACCGGTTTATCCTGGCGGATGACGCGGAAATGCCCCTGCGCTCCGTGCTGCTGATAATCTTCGATCCTGACATCAGCATCTTCACTGAATCCGTAAGTCGTAATCTGCCGCCCGATACGTGGTATCAGTTCGCGGATCACCGGATCGTCCACACAGAGCACCGCCCGACCATAGAACGGCAGGTTATGCAGAAAATTAACGAACGTCTGTTTCAGGTTCTCAAAATCCCCCTGATAAGTGTCCATATGGTCTGCTTCAATATTGGTCACAATCGCAACCATCGGCTGCAAATGTAAAAATGAGGCATCACTTTCATCGGCTTCTGCAATCAGGTAACGGCTGCTGCCTAAACGTGCATGAGTACCGGCTGCTTTTACCAGTCCGCCATTCACGAAAGTCGGATCAAGACCACCTTCGGCATAGATACTGGAAACCATGGCCGTCGTGGTAGTTTTGCCGTGGGTACCGGCAACCGCAATACCGTGACGGAAGCGCATCAGTTCGGCCAGCATCTCTGCGCGGCGGATCACCGGAATCCGGGCTTCACGGGCCGCCACCAGTTCCGGGTTATCCTGCGAAATGGCACTGGATACCACCACTACACTGGCATCGATCACATTTTCCGGACGATGATTAAAATAGAGGGTTGCACCCAAAGCGCTCAGATGCTGAGTGACCGGATTTGGCGCCAGATCAGAACCACTGATCTGATAACCTTCATTGGCTAACACTTCAGCAATACCGCCCATGCCGGCACCACCGATACCGACAAAATGGATATGCCTGACCCGACGCATTTCAGGCACAACAGAGCGAAGTTTTGCTAATTGCTGAGTATTCATTTATTCACACTACCTGTTATCACTGTTCCCCGCCTCGCAGGGCAGCCGCTCATTAAGAGCATTGTTCATCCGGCGGCTTTCGCCACTTCATTTGCTACACGTTCTGTTGCATCAGGGATCGCTATTGCGCGGGCTTTTAAGGCCATCGCCAGTAATTGCTGACGATCCCATCCAGCCAGAGTCTCTGCCACAACCTGCGCAGTAAAATCCGGCTGTTCAAAAATTTTTGCCGCACCGGCTTTTTCCAGAGGCAAGGCATTCCAGTACTGCTGCCGGTCTTTATGCTGAAAAGGCACAAAAATCGCTGGCAGGCCTGCGGCGGCTATCTCGCTGACCGTCAGAGCCCCGGAACGACAAACCACCACATCCGCCCAGGCATAGGCTTCGGCCATATCATCGATAAATTCCGCCACCCGATGCCCTGTTTGTCCGGCACTGGCATAGAGAGCATTCACCGCCTCAAGGGCACCTTTCCCGGTCTGGTGCCAGAGGGTAATACTGTCACCGGCTTTTTCGGCAACCTGCGGCATTGTCTGATTAAGGATCCTCGCCCCCTGGCTACCGCCAATCACCAGTACCCTGATCGGGCCTTCTCTGTCGGCAAAACGCCGCGCGGGGCCGGGCAGGGCCAGTACATCAGTACGCACCGGATTACCCACGACTTCCGCATCCGCAAACGCACCGGGGAAAGCCTGCATCACTTTGCTGGCTATCTTCGATAACCCTTTATTTGTCAGGCCCGCGATACCATTTTGTTCATGCAGTACCACCGGAATACCGCAACTCCAGGCTGCCAGACCGCCGGGACCGGAGACATATCCCCCCATCCCCAGCACAACATCCGGTTTCCAGGCTTTCATGATTGCCCGGGCCTGACGCCATGCGGTAAAAATCCGCCAGGGTGCCAGCAACTGTGCTTTAACGCCCTTACCACGTAACCCGCTGATACGGATAAAGTCGATATCAATACCATGTTTTGGTACCAAATCGGCTTCCATGCGATCTGCGGTTCCCAGCCAGCGTACCTGCCAGCCTTGCTCCATCAGATAATGGGCCACCGCCAGGCCGGGGAACACATGTCCGCCAGTGCCTCCGGCCATGACCATCAGTCGTTTGCCACTCATCGAGCACTCCGGGTAAACGCCTGAGCTTTGGTCAGACGTGTTTCATAATCTATTCGTAATAACAACACTATTGCTGTCGACATAATGATCAGGCTGGAACCACCATAACTGATCAACGGTAACGTCAGACCTTTGGTCGGTAACATACCGGCTGCCGCCCCGACATTGACCAGAGCCTGAAAGCTAAACCAGACACCAATGGCACATGCCAGGAATCCCGAAAAACGTTGTTCCATCTCCAGGGCCCTGCGGCCAATGGACATAGCACGAAAAGCGACGAAGAATACCATCAAAAGTGCCAGTACTACACCGAAAAAGCCGAGTTCTTCACCAATAATCGAGAAGATAAAATCCGTATGCGCTTCGGGTAAATACTCCAGTTTCTGTACCGAGTTCCCCAGCCCCTGCCCCCAGAATTCACCGCGGCCAAAAGCCATCAATGACTGGGTCAGCTGATAACCACTGCCAAAAGGATCCGCCCACGGATTCCAGAACGACGTGACACGCCGCATACGGTAGGGTTCCGCAATAATCAGCAGTATTACGGCAAAGATTCCGGAGCCGATAATCGCCAGGAACTGCCATAGCTTGGCCCCGGCCAGAAACAACATGGCCAGGGTAGTTACAAACAGAACAATCACTGTCCCGAGGTCAGGCTGAGCCAGCAATAACACTGCCAGTACTACCATGACGCCCATCGGTTTTAAAAAGCCCCAGATATTACTCCGGACTTCATCGACCTTACGGACCAGGTAACTGGCGAGATAACAGAACAGTGACAGTTTGGAAAACTCTGCCGGCTGAATACGTAATGGCCCCAGGGCAATCCAGCGCGATGCCCCGTTAACCGAGCTGCCGACCACCAGTACCACCAGTAACATCACCACCGACGCCAGTAACATCACGTTGCTGTAACGCTGCCAGAACGACATCGGTAACCGTAAGGTCACCAAAGAGATGGCAAATCCCAGCCCGAGATAAAAGGCATCACGTTTGGCAAAATAGAAGGGATCATCGTTCATTCTCTGGCCCACCGGCACAGAAGCCGAAGTCACCATTACAAAACCAATAATCGCCAGGCCAAAGGTCAGCCATAACAGGGTTCGGTCATAGAGAATAATGGCAGTATCATCACTTTCTCTGGCACCCATTACCCAGTCTCTTAACCGGCTGCCAATCGACATCAACAATGCGCCCGGCAGTGCCAGGCCAGGAATACGCATTAGCCTAACTCCTTCGCTAAACGGGTAAACAGATCACCACGCTGCTCAAAATTTTTAAACTGATCGAGGCTGGCGCAGGCCGGAGACAGCAACACCATATCTCCCGGACGGGTCAGGGAAGCAATCCTGACCATCGCCTGCTGCAGCGTGTCGGTACATACCGAGGCATCAGGACGCAATGCCGCTAATGCCGCAGCATCCCGGCCAAAGCAATAAATTTTCAGGTTGTCCGCCTGCAGATAAGCCTGTAACGGTGAAAAATCCGCAGATTTACCGTCACCGCCCAGCAGCAGCCATAATGTACCCTGAACTTTTAACCCTTTCAGCGCGGCTTCGGTACTGCCGACATTGGTCGCCTTTGAATCATTAATCCAGTCCACCCCGTTGTTGCGGTACGCCAGACAGAAACGGTGGCTCAGCCCCGGAAAGGTGGTCAGCGCTTTCAGGCTGGTGGCGCGGGGTAAACCGACGGCATCCGCCAGCGCCAGCGCGGCTAATGCATTGGTATAATTATGCTGTCCGGTCAGCTGCATTTCGCGGGTATCCAGTACCTTTTCGCCGTTTACCCGTAACCAGGTACTTCCCTGCTGGGTATTCAGATGATAATCACCGATATTCACCCCGAAACTGATACAACGCTCATCCACACCGCGCACCGGCATCGTCAGGCCATCGTCGGCATTTACCACACAGACGCGGGCATTTTCATAAATACGTAATTTTGCTGCGCGGTATTGCTGCATTCCCAGCGGATAACGGTCCATATGGTCTTCGGTCACATTCAGAATGGTTGCCGCCGCTGCCGCCAGGCTATGGGTGGTTTCCAGCTGAAAGCTGGACAGTTCCAGCACATAAAGCTGAGCTGGAGTATCCAGCAGGGACAGTACCGGTAAACCAATATTACCGCCGACCCCCACCTGCCAGCCCGCCGCTTTGGCCATTTCACCGACCAGGGTGGTCACCGTGCTTTTACCATTAGAACCGGTAATAGCCACTACCGGGGCACGAACTTCCCGACAGAACAACTCGACATCGCCCACAATTTCCACACCGGCGTCAGCGGCCGACGCCAGTGCCGGGTGTGACAACGCCATTCCCGGGCTAGCGACAATCAAATCTGCCTCCAGCAGCCAGTCCTCGTTGATCCCCCCGAGATGACGCTGCGGGGCTTCCGGTAATTTATCCAGCCCCGGCGGAGAGACTCGGGTATCAATCACGCGGGGTATAACCCCGCGCGCTAAAAAGAAATCAACACAGGACAGGCCGGTAAGCCCGAGTCCGATAATGACAACTTTCCTGCCCCGATAGTCAGTCATAATTAACGTACCTTAAGGGTCGCCAGCCCAATCAGAACCAGCATTAATGAAATAATCCAGAAGCGTACAATCACGCGCGGCTCAGGCCAGCCCTTCAATTCATAATGGTGATGAATAGGTGCCATCCGGAAGATACGCTGCCCGCGAAGCTTAAATGACCCGACCTGCAAGATGACCGAAAGTGTCTCTACGACAAAGACCCCTCCCATAATCACCAGCAAAAACTCTTCACGTAATAATACGGCAATCGTCCCTAATGCACCGCCCAGGGCCAGTGAGCCGACATCACCCATAAACACCTGTGCCGGATAAGTGTTAAACCAAAGAAAGCCCAGCCCTGCCCCGACAATCGCCGTACAGACAATCACCAGCTCACCCGCATGACGCAGATAGGGGATATGCAGATACTCTGCAAAATTTACGTTACCGGTTGCCCAGGCGACCAGACCAAAGCCAGCCGCGACAAATACGGTTGGCATAATCGCCAGACCGTCCAGCCCATCGGTCAGGTTAACCGCATTGCTGGTACCGACAATCACAAAGTAGGTCAGCAGCAGATAGCTGATCCCTAACTGAGGCATCACATCTTTAAAGAAAGGGACAACCAGCTGAGTGGCCGGGGTGTCTTTACCTATGGCATACAGGGCAAAAGCAACCCCAAGGGCGATCACTGACTGCCAGAAATATTTCCAGCGAGCGATCAGTCCCTTGGTATCTTTACGTACCACTTTGCGGTAGTCATCGACAAAACCGACGATACCGTAACCAATCAGTACCACCAGCACACACCAGACATAAGGGTTAGACGGGTAAGCCCACATTAATACAGAAATAGTAATCGACGTCAGAATCATCAGGCCGCCCATCGTCGGCGTGCCACGTTTACTGAAATGTGACTCAGGGCCATCGTTACGGACAACCTGGCCAATCTGTAATTTTTGCAGCCAGGCGATTAAGCGTGGCCCCATCCACAGACTGATAAACAGCGATGTCAGTAAACTGACAATCGCCCGGAACGTCAGGTACGAAAAGATATTGAATCCTGAATAAAACGGCACCAGGTGTTCAGCCAGCCAGACTAACATGTAACTTTCTCCTGTAATTGCTGAACCACATCTTCCATAGCAGCACTTCTCGAACCTTTAATCAAAATGGTAACTTCCTGATGTTCAGATAATAATGTCCGTAACCGGGCAACCAGTGCCGGTTTATCGGAAAAATGCTCACCGTGGCGGCTTTCCTGAGAAATGTACTGACTCAGGAATCCGACACTCAGAACTTTATCGATACCGGCTTCACAGGCAGCCAGGCCAACAGCACGATGGCACTGTTCGGCTTCGTCTCCCAGCTCCGCCATATCCCCGACCACCATAATCCGGTAGCCCGGCATTTCGCCCAGTACCTGCGCCGCTGCGGTCATTGAACCGACATTAGCGTTATAGCTGTCATCAAGCAGACGCTGATGTTCTGACAGCCTGATCGGGAATAAACGTCCTGCAACCGGTGTCAGCTCACTCAGTCCGGCAGCAATCGCCGGAAGCGGCGCACCGACAGCCAGCGCCAGTGCCGCGGCGGCCAGTGCATTCGCAATATTGTGTCGTCCCGGCAGAGGCAGTTGTATCGCAACTGTTCCCTGAGGAGAATGTAAAGTAAATGAGGTCCCTGCACCGCTGACAACAATATCACTGGCATGAAAGTCGGCGACGGAGCCTGCCAGCGGAGAAAAACGCCAGACCGTTTTATCAGACAGCTGAGCCTGCCAGTGCGGCCAGTCGTTGCTGTCATCATTCAGTATCGCGATCCCGTGTTCTGTTAATCCGCCAAAAATTTCACCTTTGGCTTTTGCCACCCCGGCCAGAGAACCAAACCCTTCCAGATGTGCCGCAGCCAGGTTATTCACCAGCGCTGCCTCCGGACGAACCATTGCCGTGGTATAGGCGATTTCTCCCTGGTGGTTAGCCCCCAGTTCAATAACGGCAAACTGATGTTCTCCGGTCAGCCGTAACAGGGTCATCGGCACCCCGATATCATTATTCAGGTTACCGGCGGTATACAGGGTATTACCGCATTGTCTGAGGATCGAAGCCGTCATCTCCTTAACGGAGGTTTTTCCCGAAGAACCGGTCAGGGCTACAACCCGGGCCGGTACCTGCTGGCGAACAAAAGCCGCCAGTTCGCCAAACGCAATACGTGTATCTCTGACCACTACCTGCGGAATATCCACAGGCAGAGGTTTACTGACCAGCAGAGCTGAGGCTCCGGCCTTAATGGCGTCAGCAATAAAATCATGTGCGTCGAAGCGTTCCCCGATTAAAGCAACAAACAGGCAGCCTGCTGTGACTTTACGGGTATCGGTCGTTACCGCAGAAAAACTCAGTTGCGGGTCTCCGGACAGTTGTCCGCGGGCTAATGTTGCCAGTTGTTGCAGTGTTACACTGATCATGCCAATACCCCCAGCAATGCGGCAACGGTCGTTCTGTCAGAGTAATCCATCCGCCGCTGACCAATGATCTGATAGTCTTCATGGCCTTTTCCCGCCACCAGTACAATATCCTGCGGACCAGCCTGCATCAGGGTATGGGTTACCGCGCGTGCCCGGCCCGGTACGACCTGAGCCTTGCCTGCATCCAACAGGCCATTGAGGATATCCCTGACAATAGCCTGCGGTTCCTCACTGCGAGGATTATCATCCGTAATCACGACATGATCAGCCAGCTGCTCGGCAATGGCCCCCATCAGCGGGCGTTTGCCTTTATCCCGATCACCGCCACAGCCAAACACACACCACAGTTTGCCCCGACAGTGTAAACGGGCCGCCGTCAGCGCTTTCTCCAGAGCATCCGGCGTATGAGCATAATCAACCACCGCCGTCGGACGTCCTTGTGCATGGAACACCTCCATACGGCCACAGACCGGCTGTAACTGCCCCGCCGTTTCACACAGGGCAGCTAACGGGTAGCCCAGAGCCAGTAATGTTGACATCGCCATCAGCATATTGCTGACATTGAAAGCTCCCATCAGCGGGCTTGTAAGTTCGCCACTTCCCCAGTCAGAGCGGAAAGAGACCTTCGCCCCTTTATCCAGATACTCAATACGAGTCGCTTCCAGACGGCGGCCATGGTGATCTGTCGGAATCTGCCCCTGCATAGTCACAGCCACGGCATCTGTCAGTTTCCTCAGCCAGCGCCGGCCGGTGTCGTCATCGGCATTAATAATGGCCTGCCCGGCCTGATGCTCAGAGAACAGTGACCACTTGGCAGCTTCATAGCTTTGCATATCACCATGGTAATCCAGGTGATCACGGCTGAGATTAGTAAATACCGCCGCAGCAAATGGCAATGCTGCAACCCTGTGCTGCACCAGCCCGTGAGAAGACACTTCCATGGCCGTCAGGGTTGCACCCTGTGCGGCTAATCCAGCCAGTTGCTGCTGAATATCTACCGCTGAACCAGTGGTATTGTCGCTCGGGATAAGATGACCATATAGACCATTACCCACCGTACCCATAACTGCGGATGTTTCTCCCAACAGCTGAGCCCACTGGGCAAGTAACTGGCTGGTCGTTGTTTTTCCGTTAGTACCGGTAATACCGATCAGCGTCTGTTTTTCTGCTGGCTGTCCATAAAATCGCCCGGCCAGTGCCGATAAACGCTGAGACAACTGTTTCAGGTAAATCACCGGCACGCCATGCAGTTCACGGATATCACCGTCGGTGGCCTCACCGTCAGCCTCGGCAATCACTGCCGCTACCCCCTGGGCAATGGCCTGGGGAATATAATGGCGCCCGTCGACACTATGCCCCGTCACTGCCACAAACAGATCGCCGGAAGCCGCCGTACGGCTGTCCAGTGTCATTTCTTTCAGCTGACGTTCCGGCGCACCAGGCACCCAGGGCGCCAGCAGGTCACGCAAGTTACGATCTGTCACTTGAAACCTCATTTCGGTTAATCACTAAATCATTATTTTCATTGGCCGGTAAGGCATCAGGCTCGATGTTCATGGTGCGTAACACCCCTCCCATAATCGCGCCGAATACCGGAGCTGAAACTGCCCCGCCGTAATACTTACCGGCCTGTGGATCGTTAATCACGACCACCAGAGCAAAACGCGGATGACTGGCGGGAGCTACCCCTGCCGTATAGGCGATATATTTATTAATATAACGACCATCAGGGCCGACTTTTTTGGCCGTCCCCGTTTTGATCGCTATCCGGTACCCTTTAATTGCCGCCTTCACGCCACCGCCGCCTGGTAGTGCGACACTTTCCATCATATGTAGTACGGTTTTCACGGTCGCTTCAGGGAATACCCGTTCACCGGCGACCGGAGGATCGACTTTGGTAATCGATAACGGTCTGGCAATGCCGTAGCTGCCGATAGTCGCGTAGACACGGGCTAACTGTAATGGTGTCACCATCAGGCCATAACCAAACGAGAAAGTAGCCCTTTCGATATCAGACCAGCGTTGTTTTTTAGGGTAAATCCCCGTACTTTCACCCACCAGACCGAGGTTGGTCGGCTTGCCGAGACCAAAACGAGCATAAGTCTCAGCCAGAGCAGAAGAAGGCATGGCTAATGCCAGCCTGGAAACCCCGACATTGCTCGACTTCTGTAATACTCCGGTCAGGGTCAGCTCGTTATAGCGGGCGACATCTTTAATTTCATGACCATTAATCCGGTACGGCACCGTATTGATTACACTGCCTTCACGGACAACTCCCCGATCCAGCGCGGTCATAACCACCATTGGTTTCACGGTCGATCCCGGCTCAAAAATATCGGTGATCGCCCGGTTACGCATCGCATCTTTGGTGGTTGTTCCGAGATTATTCGGGTTGTATGCGGGGCTGTTAGCCATTGCCAGCACTTCACCGGTATTAACATCCACCAGTACGGCAGAGCCTGACTCGGCCTTGTTAAATGCAACAGCATTGTTAAGCTCCCGGTACACCAGCGCCTGCAGACGTTCATCAATACTCAGGGTAAGGTTATGGGCGGCCTGGCTGTCGACGGAAGAAATATCTTCAATTACCCGCCCCTGGCGATCCTTACGCACCGTGCGTGCACCCGGCGTTCCGGTCAGCCACTGGTCAAAACTTTTTTCGACACCTTCAATACCGATACCATCGATATTGGTAAAACCTATTAAATGGGCCGTTACCTGGCCTGCCGGATAATAACGACGGGATTCCTGCCGCAGGTAAACCCCCGGCAGTTTGAGTTTCTGAATATATTCGCCAATCGACGGGTTAATCTGTCTTGCAAGATAGATAAAACGGCCGTTAGGATTGGTTTTGACCCTCGCGTAGAGCTGGTCCTGAGTCATTGAAAGTGCATCAGCCAGTGCTTTCCAGCGACTGTCGAGCGTGATCCCCCCTTTTTCATTCAGCTCTTTCGGGTCTATCCATACGGCATTCACCGGCACACTTACCGCTAAAGGCCGGCCACCGCGATCACTTATCATGCCACGGGAAGCCGGGACAGCCTGCACCCGTAATGACCGCAGATCCCCCTCTTTAACTAAACGATCCGGGTTGACGACCTGTAAATATCCGACCCGTGATACCAGCCCCAGCAAGGCAACCAGAATACCGACACAAAGTAACGCAAAACGCCAGCTTATAAAGCTGGCCTTATTTTCTGACTTTCTGGAATTCAGCGTTTTTTTCGCGCTGCTCATGCCGTTACCGATTTCCTATGGTTGAACCACAATATTTTCCTGAGAAGGATCAACATGCTGCATATGAAGCTTTTCGATAGCCAGCCGTTCGACCCGGCTATGATCCCCCAGAGCATTCTCTTCGAGGATCAAATTTCGCCATTCAATATCCAGCGAATCTTTTTCCAGCACCAACTGCTCGCGCTGAGCAGTAAGTAACCGGGTTTTATGGGTAGTAATCACCACCATAATTGCCGAGGCCAGCACCGCAATAAGTAACAGCAACGGTAATTTGCCATGACGTAACAGATCACCACCGATAATCGCAGGAAGACTGTGACGTTCATTGCCTGTCATTCGGCAGTCCTCTGGGCGATACGTAACACCGAACTGCGGGCACGCGGGTTATCTGAAACTTCCTGCTCGCCGGGCACCAGTTTACCGAGGGTTTTTAATTCACGGCCGCCCAGCGCTTTCAATTGATCTTCGGTCAGCGGTAACCCGGCAGGCACCCGCGCTCCCCGACTTTGATCGCGCATAAAGCGTTTTACCAGCCGGTCTTCCAGTGAATGGAAACTGATCACCGAAAGACGTCCGCCCGGGGCAAGCACCGTCAGTGCACCTTTCAATGCCTGCGAGATTTCGTCCAGTTCGCTGTTTACCCAGATACGGATAGCCTGAAAACTGCGGGTCGCCGGATGCTTAAATTTGTCTTTAACCGGAGTCGCGTTATAAATAACCTCCGCCAGCTCTTTGGTGCGGGTCATCGGCTGTTCACGATTACGCTCAACAATTGCTCTGGCGATACGTTTAGCAAAACGTTCTTCACCATAAGCTTTCAGCACAAAAGCGATATCCTGTTCTTCTGCCTGTAACAGCCACTCCGCGGCGGACTGGCCACGGGTAGGATCCATTCGCATATCTAACGGCCCGTCACGCATAAAAGAGAATCCGCGTTCTGCATCATCCAGTTGCGGCGATGAAACCCCTAAGTCCAGTAATATGCCGTTAATCTTTCCGTTCAGTCCCAGCGACTCTGCATACTCCGCCAGCCCTGAAAAAGGCCCGTGAATAATAGAAAATCGCGGATCGTCTATCTCAGCAGCAGCGGCAATCGCCTGCGGATCCCGGTCGATCGCGATTAAACGCCCCTGTTCCCCGAGCTGTGAAAGGATCAGACGTGAATGGCCACCACGGCCAAAGGTGCCATCGATATAGATGCCATCATTCTGAAGGTTAAGTCCGTTGACCGCTTCGTCTAACAGCACTGTGGTATGTTTAAAATTTTCCGACATAAGCTATAGCGATAAATCCTGCAAACGCTCAGATAACACGTCCTGAGCAGTTTCTGCTTCGATATCTTCCTTGATTTGTTGATACCAAGTCTGTTCATCCCACAGTTCAAATTTATTAAACTGGCCGACCAGCATGATTTCTTTTTGTAAACCGGCATGTTGCCTGAGTGTCCCGGCCAGTAATAACCGTCCGGCACTGTCCATCTGACATTCGCTGGCATGCCCCAGCAACAAGCGTTGTACGCGACGTTCTGCCGGGTTCATGGTCGACAGACGTGACAACTTTCGTTCAATCACTTCCCACTCAGGCAGGGTATAAAGCAGCAGGCAGGGCTGATGGAGGTCAATAGTACAGACCATTTGCCCCTGAGACTCTCCGATCAGTATTTCCCGGTAGCGTGTAGGCACTGCTATCCGGCCTTTACTATCGAGATTAACCAGCGTTGCCCCGCGAAACATGACTGTTGTACCCCTCAGTAAACCTGTTTCACCACTTTACCCCACATTTTACCACTAATTGAGTGTACGGAGCGGATGAAATCCTTGTCAAGCGACAACGGTCGCTTAATAACATTATTTCCTGCGGTAAATTCACGTAATTCCAGAGGCATTACTGACAAAATGCAGAGACAGAAGAATTAACCCAATGAATAACTACAATAAATTGAAAACACGGCGGGGAAAGGTTAAAAAATATCGGCGAGAACGACGGAATTGTTAACTTCGGGCAATGTATTCACCCGCGGCATTTTAAGGAATTTCTTAACGGGATCAAAGCACCTTTCGCCGGAGAAAAGTAAACAACCCCGGCCAGAACCTACTGCAGACCGGAGGGTACACCTGCAATACGACGGCGTCAGCGGGGACGACGCCCCAGTTTACCCCGCTGATAAAGATTACGACGGATACGGGTCAATCCGGGTTTAGGCCGTTTGGGCTCATCCAGGCTGGCCAGCACCAGTTCCAGCACTCTCTCAGCAACATCCCGATGCCGCTGCCCGGCAGACAATACCGGACATTCCAGGAAATCCAGCAATTCATTATCCCCGAAGGTAGCAATTGAGACATGGCCGGGTAAATGACCATTCACCCGTAAACAGGCATCCATCATTCCCTGCAGTAGCCCGAAAGAGGTAGTAAACAAGGCTGACGGCATCGGATTATTTTCCAGGTAGCGGACAAAGGTTTCAGCGGCTGCACTGCGTTCAAAACTGTTGCTATAAATAAATCTTACGCTACGTTCATCGCCCTGCCAGGCATCCCGGAAGCCCTGTTCACGCAGAAAACTCACGGACAGTTCAGGCAGTGCGCCAAGAAACAGGACATTATCTACCGGCTGCTTACGTAACTCACTGGAAAGCGCGAAGGCATCTTCCTGATCGGCACCGACCACACTGGTGAAATGCTCACGATCCAGCGCACGGTCGAGGGCAATTATTGGCAAAGGCCCGTCAACCCAGCGCTGATAGAAAGGGTGCTCCGGAGGGAGAGAGGTCGAAACAATCAGTGCATCCACTTTACGCTGCAGCAGATGTTCAATGCAGCGGATTTCGTTATCAGGCTGATCTTCGGAGCAGGCAATCAGTAACTGATAGCCCCGTTGTCTTGCCTGTAACTCCAGATACTTAGCAATGCGGGTGTAGCTGGTATTCTCCAGATCCGGAATAACCAGCCCGATAGAGCGTGTCCGCCCGGCACGTAATCCGGCGGCAACCGCATTCGGCTGATAATTATATTCACGGACGATGGCCATCACTTTCTCTACCGTTTTTTCACTGACCCGGTATTGCCTGGCCTTGCCATTGATCACATAACTCGCTGTCGTCCTGGAAACCCCTGCCAGACGTGCAATTTCATCCAGTTTCACTTTCACCCCGCCACACAGATTATCCCGCTGTGAATGGTTAAACCCGGCGGGCAATATCTTAATTGAAGATATGATCTAAGCGCAGATAGCACACCGGAGCAACCGTTTTATCGGAGAATCAGTTTTTGAGTTGGTTTGAATATATAAGTCCGGGAGGGCGCAATGGCCGGGGGCTGTGACGTAACGTTTGCGCTGACATGCAATATATCAATCCGCCAGGGTTCTGTTCGCCATTACGTAAAGTCATTTTTTACTGCCCCGCTGCGGGCGACCAGGCAAAGGGCGCAATGGCCGCGCCCTCTGCACTCCGGGCCTGTGCGGCAGATCGTTCC
>NZ_JAERJS010000038.1:0-28043 GCF_018257525.1 Tatumella sp. JGM130
ATACAGGAGCTTTAAAATGGAAAAATACAATGTTTATGAACTAAAAAAAAGTGATGTTGTTGAACATTATTATGATGCTTATTCCGAAGTGATTTACAATGCTATTACCGATAATGGTTTTATTGCAACTGCTAAAGATATTATTGATGATGACCAATTCCAATCTATTACTTCTTATTATGATAGTGTTAATGAATTTCATTTATATGATGTTTTATCATATTTAATAAACCGTAATTCTTTCGATATAGAAGAGTTTGAAGGAAAAGCAAACGAAGAAGAATATTCATATTTTTTAAATGATGTCTATGTTAAAGGAGATTTTAGTTTAAGTAAAAATGATTTAGTTAAAATACAATGTGACATTTTTTCAGAAAGAATATCAGATTTAGAAGAAGGTGGTTATTTAGAAGAATATTATAATGAAGATAGATTAATAATAGATAAACTTAGGGAAGTATCTAACTTTGATTTTTTTATTTCAAAAAAAGAAAATGAACTTATAAGAAAAGACTTATCTATTGAAAGTAACTCTGTTTCTAACAGAAAAAAGAGAATGTGATTTTTTATAGTGGTGGTAAGTATTATGATTGAAGAAGATAAATTTAAAGTTTTGGATTTAAATGATGGTATGGTATTAGAATATTTGAAAGATAAATATTATGACCATTTTGATATATCTATAAATAATAGTAATAATAAGGTCTTGAGTTTTTTTAATAGCTTGTATTCCGATGTTGGTATACTTGATTATTGTGAACCGATTATTGAAAATAATAACTTTTATAATAATGTTATTGATTATTATAAGGAAAATATCGAGAGTTATGATGATAAGCCTTTCGAATATGATGATTATAGGGAATATAATGGTGTTTGTGTTTATGACAATACGACAAATATTGATGCTAATGAACTTTTAGAATATGAAAAAGAGTTAATAACTGATTTTGTTAATAATGATTTGGGTAAATATAATTTTGATGAAAATCAGCTTGAATTTGTATTGATGGTTGCTGAGGAATATAAGACTGAAAATAAATCAAACTATAAAAATAATAATAAGTTTAGTATGTAATTACATTTTAAAGATATAAAAGATAGTATTACTGTAACCTTTCGTCTGTAAATTAAGGATATTCGGTAATACTATCTTTTTATTTTATAATTACTATTGATTAATATAAAAATATAAGTTATAAATATATTATATTAACGAATTAGTTAATAAAATATTAAATTAAAAAAGAGGGAAAATTTATGGAAGATTCAAAAATTAAAGAAATATATGAACTGATTGATAGGAAAATACAAACAGATCCAGAGTTAGAAGATTTAAAAGAAATGATAGATTCTGGTTTTTTGTATTACACAACAGAAAGAGAATATTTATCTATTGATGTAAGTGAATATCAATTCAGTGAGGATAACGATTATCAAAACTATATTATGACTTTTGAAGAGGATAAGTATTTAGATTTTGATCCTATAGTTTGGTATGACTCTGAAGGTACAAGTTATGACGAAGATTTGGATTCAGCATTGTTAAGATGTCAAGAGATAGGATTATTAATCGCTAATGATTATAATGTCGATTATGAAAAAGAAAACAAAAGTAAATTAAAAATAGTTTAATTATAATGTGAGGTTTTTATGTATAATGTCCTTAATGTTGATGAAAGTATTTTAAGTAATTTTTTAACTGATATTTATTATAATTATATATCTGGTACATTGGATGATTTGTCTGAATTCTTTCAAGATGTAGAAGACGGTTGTAATATTGATCTGGCTTTTAATTTTGAACAAGATAATGTATATTTAATGCTTTCTGAAATTCTCGATGGTAATATTGAGAATGTTAAAAAAGTAGAAAACATAGATACAAATTTGGGAAATAAAGTTAAATTAAAAAACGGTGATAATACAATAGATTATTATGTTTTTTGCCCTGCTATAACAGAAGAATATTTACTTAATGCTGAAAAAAATGCCATTGCTAATTTCTTTAAAAATACTTTTGATATAACGACTCACGATGACGAAGAAGAAATTGAATATGTGATTTCTGTTTGCGAAGATATTGGAGTTGATATTAAAAGTATAATAGCAAATAAAGAAAAAGAAGTTTTAACAAAAAATGAAAATATGAGCAATGATTTTAAAAGAAAAATAAAGAGAATGTAGTTGAAATTAAATTCTTATAACAGTGTTATTTTAATTGTTATGTAAAAATAGCACTGTTTTTATATATTAAAAATAAAATATATGGAAAAATTATCTCTATCTCTATCTCTATCTCTATTTATAATTATAATACATTATTAAAATATCACTATAATTGATTTATATTGAAAATAAAATCAGCAGATGATATAATAAGACCAGTTAAAAAACTTTTAAGAGGTCTTGTCTGTGGCTAATTATATACTTTCTAAAAACATTGCGAGCATTAGTGAACTTAAAAAAAACCCGATGGCAACTGTTCAATCCGGTCACGGAGATAGTGTTGTTATTTTAAATAGAAATGAACCTGCTTTTTACTGTGTGCCTCCTGCGATGTATGAAGTAATGATGGAAGTTATGGAGGATTTAGAATTATCAAAAATTATAAAAGATAGAGAAAATGAAAGAAGTGTTTCTGTAAATCTGGATGATTATCTATGATCTATAAAGTTGAGTTCTTAGAAACAGCACTTAAAGAATGGGAAAAACTAAACCCTAGCATTAGAACAATGTTTGCTAAGAAACTTAAAAAGTTACAAGAAAACCCGAAGATACCAAAAAACAAACTTCATTTAATGAAAGACTGTTATAAAATTAAATTAAAAACATCGGGTTATCGTCTTGTCTATAAAGTTATTGATGATCTCGTTATTATCCAAGTTATCGCAATAGGTGAAAGAGAAAAAAACGAAATATATAATAAAGCAAAGAATAGAAACTATTAAAATATTTATTGACTTATTTAATTAAAAAATATATTATTTTATAAACTAAATAATTAATTAAATGAGGTGCTTTATGGGAAGAGTTAAATTTAGAGGTAAAGATTTTAAGAAAGGTAATTTTAGAAGTGATTTAGATAATCACTTGATAACTATTAACTCGATTTTGAATGTTGATTATACAACAAAAACAAAAGAAGAATTCAAACAGGTTTTAGATAAAATACCTTACTTTAACAGTCTATTAATATCCAGAAGTAAGTGTGATAGTGAAGAACACTATAAAAAAGTTCTGGATATAGCTAATATGAGTTTAACTCTTGCTATAATAGACAGAAGAATGGGCTTTGTTAAACCTTACGATATTGAAAAACAGTATGCTTAATGTTGATTAAATAAAGCCTTTTTAACAGGCTTTATTTTTATATTACAACCTCATTTTCCTTGATTTTTTTTCTTCCAAACCTTCTTCATTGTTAACTAAACTTTCAAGTTTTTCTTTTTCAAGCATAAGTAAAAATTCAACTCCTAATTTATTATAATTACTGTTTTTATCATTATTCATTTTATCAGCAATGAATTCAAAAGCATTATCTCCATTATTATCCAAAATATCTTTCTTTGCTCCGTTTTTTAAATATAAATCTAATACCTTTTTATTTTCAGCATAAAAAAGAGGTGTTCTTCCAAGATGATCGACAGTGTTAACACTCAACCCGTTATCTATTAATATTTTTGCTTTATCAAAGTCATTTCCAGCATAAAATAAAGCCGTTCTTCCTAAATTATCTTTTTTATGAACATTGATAAAATTTGCTATCAAGATTTTTGAAGTCTCAAAATCACTATTGAATAAAGCATTTATCCCATTATCATTTACAGCATTTATTTCTACTCCTGCTTTTATTGCTCTCATTACTTTATTTTTAGAGCAAGGATAAAACAAACAAGTATTTCCATTATTATCTTTTAATTTAATATCTATACTATTCATAATGTGAGTTTTTGAATTATCATTATATCTGTTATTATAATATTGATCTGAATAATTATTTATAACAACATTATCGTTTTTTAGATCTACTATTTCACTATTTTTCAAATAGCAAAATTTATTTATATCAAGTTTAAAGATGCTATGTAATATGCTTATATAGTATTGTGGTTTTAATGATATCTTATTATGTAATTCATTGCTAACATTATCATTGAGGTCGAAATTATTTTGTTTTAATATTATCGATGCTCTTTTATCTACTGTCATATAATCTTCTTTAGTTTCTCTATTTTTAAAAAATATTTCAACGAGTGCTGTTTGTATATTATCACAATTTTTTAGTTTTATTCTTCCATCTAAATATAAATTAACTTCTTTTCTCTGTTGATCATTTTCAAAATAAAATCCGTATTTTTTCATTTCATCTTCAATTCCATCTTTTACTTTTATATTACTCATATTCTTCACTCCCTTTTTTTTCTTTTATTTTTTGTTTTAGATATTCTATTTTAAATTGCTCACTATATTTATTAGATTTTACTATTTTATAAACTTTATAATCAATTATTGCTTTACTTATTTTTGGAGAAATCATATAAAACAAAAATATAATATAAGGCAATAAAGGAAGTATTATTGTATTTTGTGATATTTCAGGCTTACCTTTTAAGATGTTTATTCCTATCATTGCCGAAAAACTTAGTATTGATAAAGTCATTAAAAAATTATTCATTCTCTTATCCATTTTTGTTACTCCTTTTAAATTTAACAAAATATCCCGCACACATAATAAATACAAACACTATTATTTCATTGTAGATGATATGTATTATTTTATGACCTTCAAATATTTTGTTTAATAACACGGTTGGTATAAAACTCAAAAACATTGATACAATGCTCAATATGATTGTTGTTACAAATAAATACTTTTCGAATAAATATCCTTTATCTTGTTTTTTAATATTTAATAATTTATCTATTTCTTCATCGATTTTCTTTAAACTCATTTTTATAGCCTCATTTTATTTGTTGATATAATAAATATAAGCATTTTATTAAATAAGTCAATAATATAATATTAACTTTTTAATTAATTTAACACTATTCATTTATATTATGTCATCCAATTGACAGAATCAATAAAATGAATTTAAATATCTATATATTTAATAAAATAATTAATTAATTAAATATTAAAACAAACAAACAAATTAAAAAGGAAGGTTCAAAATGACTAAAAGAATAATTTTATTTTCAACAATAATATTATCAATATTAGTTCCTCAGTTATGTTTTGCTGATACTAATGTTGATACTTCACAGTTAGCATCAAATGTAAATGAGACAAGTAAAAATGTTATTTACTTAATTAATGGTTTAGCTCTGCTGTTCGGTCTTCTTATGACTTATAAATCAGTTATGAGACTAAAAGAAATGGCTGATTCACCCCAGAAAGGAATTACTTTAGGTGGTCCTATTTTAATGATGGCTTGTGCTGCCTTTGTCGTTCAGTTTGCTTTTTCAATACAAGTAGGTTCTAACACTTTAGGAGCCTCAGGAAGTATGTTGTCTTTGGACTCACAGACACATACAAGTTCCGGTGATCAGACTTTAGAACAACTGATTAATGCTGCTTTGATGATGGTTAAAGCATTAGGGGTAGGAGCAAGCCTTGTTGCTTTCGTAAAACTTTATCAAAAAGGAGTTGGAGTTGGTGATGTAAAATACGGAGAAGTGTTTATTATGTTCGTGTCGGGTCTATGCTGTGTTCATATAGAATGGTTTATCAGTCTTATAATGAACACTTTCGGTGTCACATCGACTTTCCTCACTTTTACATAATCAAATTTAAGACAAAAAAAAGAGCCTTTATAGGCTCTTTTTCTTTTGGTGTGAATTACGGTAATTCGATATTTTCACTTTTTTCTTGATCGTTATTTTCAATCAAGAACTTATCAATACTTCCATGCTGTTCTTTGTAGTTTGCTAAAAACAGCGGAGTTCTGCCCTGGCCTGACCAGGTTTTTTCAGTGCCTGTTTCGTCAGTGTAAGCATACTTCGGTTTTTTTGGTGCCCGTGTCTTTTTGCCCTTTTTGCCAGCCTCAGGCAAAGCAAGAATTAAACGGAGAGGATCGTTTTCTTCTAAATCTTCTGCTGTGATACCTTCAAGAGAAGTTGCTGAAACGATTTCACGAATTTTAGAAAGAGCCTCTTCTTTCTGCTTTTTCTTCTCTTCTTGCTCGATAAACTTCAACTCATAAGAATCAATGAGATCTTTTAACTGATTTTTAGAGTTAGAAAACTCTTCAAAAGAAAGACG
Source organism: Tatumella sp. JGM130 (assembly GCF_018257525.1). NCBI lineage: Bacteria > Pseudomonadati > Pseudomonadota > Gammaproteobacteria > Enterobacterales > Erwiniaceae > Tatumella > Tatumella sp. JGM130. Next base: position 6,269 of record NZ_JAERJS010000038.1, read on the forward strand.
AGAAAGGATGCTGTTAAGTTGATTAACTACTACATCTGCTGTCATATTATATACCTTTTAAGTTTTGTTAGTTTTACTGTCTCTCTACTTCTTAAAACAATCATAGCATAATCATTCTAAAACAAAAACGTTTTTTTATCGGAGTTTTTAGTTTGTTTTTTGAGTTTTCAACGATTGTTTCAATAACTTTAACAAGCATCATTTCTTCAACAAGTTTTTCTTTCTCATTGAACAGGTACAAACTAAACTGGACACCTTTTTTTATCTCGATATTCTGCTGATAAAAAACCTTAATCAATGATTTAAAATATTTTGTCTTTTCTTCTTTTGATAAGTTACTGTTGGATATTTTATAAAGAGTTTCATCAACAAAATTGAAGTTTTTTACTTCCTTTTTAAAAATACTGTCTTCTCTGTCTTGGTTTCTAACAAAACCGTCTTTTATATTGAATTCTACAACATTGTTTTCTTCAACAGATGATTTCATTACACCTGAAAACTTTATTTCAAATATATTATAGTCTTTATAAATATAATGTTTTAATAAGTCATATTTTAGTATTGTTAAAACCTCTTCACTTATAAATGAAAAAACCCTACCTCTATCAATTTCAGCATTTATGATACTAAAAAAAGGGATAAGGAAAAATTCATAAAACCCTTTTTTTTCGTAGTTAAGTGTTATATCCAATTCTTTTATTTTATTAAAATAATTAATTCCATTCTCAATGTCTTTTTTACCATCGATCATTTTGGATTTTATCATTGTTAGATACTTAACGATAATAACGGATTCTTTATAGTTGAATTCTTTTTTCTTTGATAGGAATGAATTAATTAAACCAAAAACTTCTTTTGTTATTTTTTGTTTGTCGAAAATTATATCTTCTTTCTTTTCTTCATAAATATAATTTAATAAATCATACTCATAATTATTGCTGTCTTTGTCTATGTTATTAACACTGCTATCTATGTTCATTGATTCTAATATTTCTTTCATATGCTTACCTTAAAATCTTAGTTATTATTTCAATTGATAGATAAAAACATACTGAGCAAACAATCATTGTTAATATAGCATATTTAAAATTAACTCTGTCTTTATGAATGTAATCAAAAAATCGAGGGGTGATATATAATCGCTCACACTCTTTTTTATACTCAACATAATTATTTTTTTTCATTGCTATTATTAATTCTATTGTTGTTACTAAACTTTTTGCTGAAAAAGTAAGCGCGAATGTGAATATAGTGAGTAAGCTTAATGTTCTTAAACTTTCAAATAGAGTATTTAGTAATTGAGTTTCCATATTAATAATCCTTAATTTTATTATTCAATTTTTTAATTTAACTTATAATATAATTAAATATAATAATTATAAAATTGTCAAATTAATTCAAAGGATATCTTTATAAAAACTCAATATATATAACAATTCTTCGTTTTCTTCTTTATATTTATTATAGATTGATAAAATCAATGACTTATTAAAAGTATTAAGAGGGGATTTTTGATAATAAAGGGAAAGAAAGAGTTGTAGATCAATATTTTTTGAATTTAAGAAGAACAAAGAAATGAAGTCTATTTTACTATGACAAAGACTTAAACCGGTCTTCTTTATTTCTTCTATTGTTGATAGTGCTTTTTTTCGGTCATCATTAATTAAAGACATTTTTAGTCTTTTTGTGAAATATTCGTAATCGCTAATTCTTTGATTGAAAGTTTTCATTTTTCCAAAAAAAATCCCTAACAAAAAGTCGGGGATTAAAAAAAGGTAAAAAATATCACACAAAAAATGTGTTTAATATGACAAACTAAACTATAACATACTTACAGAGTTTTGTATATTTCTTTATCCCATCCTATTGTTTTTCTTACATAAAGAAGAACGGGAAATTCATCATCCCAAATCCCATAACGGCAAAATATGCTGCTCTCTGACAATGCCAGGGATTTAAAATTCTTACTCTTTTAGTCAATTGATAAAGGAAAGTTCCTCCACCATAACCAACTACTAACATAATGTAAAAAGCACTGATATGCCATTCTTTTGATAATGCTAAAACAAAGTTCATATAACCTAAAACAAATGTATCTACTGACATAATATTTTCTCTCTCTGTAAGTTTAATTTAATTTTCTGTTTCGTTGTTTGTTGGAATAAATATAGCGTACTTAAAAATCCACATCAACATTTTTTTAATTTATTTTTTTGATATTAATTTTAGTAATTAATATCAGGGAACACATTACTAATCTTTTTATAAATACTAAGTCTTTTCGCGGGGGTTTTTAAAGTCTTTAAACAATAACATTTGTATAAGAACGACCAATGTAAAGTTAACATCATTACTATTGATATAAGATAGTCTATTGTATACATACGAAACCCATCGTTAGTGATACTGTATACTGTATTGAAAACACAATAAGATGATACGAAAAACATAATATAACTTAATATAGAATATATTTTGTATGACTTTCTAATGTCTTCATTATTAAATTTATTCTTCTCAATCCAATATGACACATTACTGTTCTTTTCTAATTCTTTAATAGTATCTATTTTGTTTTTTATATCACTTAATGTTTTCTTGTTTCTTTCTATTCCTTTACCTACACTTCTTATTGAAGTAGAGAACGGATTAAAGAATGTTATTACTTTTTTAATTTTACTCATCGTCAATTCCTTTTTTTAGTTTTCTCTTTATTTTATTAAACAATATTTTAATAAAATGTCAACAGTAATATTTTATTAAATTTATTATTTATTAAATGTTTTGTTTATAATGAGCAAATAAAAAAGAGAGTTTCTCAACTCTCTTTTATTACCTCACATTTTTCATTTTATTTTTTTCGTCTTAGATTAAGTCTTGTTCTATCGTCAACAGCATTGTTTTTGTTTTTTTCTTTTCCCATTCTATTCATATTTGAAATACCGGCTCTTGCTCCTGCTGTTATAGCTGTGACACCTGTTGCTACAGCACCGGATGCTTTATCTACACTATTAGAGATATCACTTACTGAACTGCTCATAAGTTGTGAAGTTCTTCCTAACAATGACAACATCACATCTGGAAGTTTAGAAGATAGAGCAAGACAAGCCTTTGTATTGGCATAAGAGACAAGACCGTAAAGCACAATCTCAACCACTCCTGTAATCAACCCTTCAAATCCTGTTAATTTAGTATTGAAGATCGCTGTAAAGTTAAGAGCAATAAAATAGTGTGTGATTGGAAGTAAAGACCAACCGGCAAACAATCCTATGACACTGAACGGTATACGGGCTATCTCTTCAAGAAAGACAAGATAGATTTGGCCACTTCTACCAACAAAACCTTGAGGATCTGGATAGACAAGAGTTATCAAAGCAACAGTTACTGTACACATAGAGTTTATTAAACCTAAAATCCAGCCTGTAATCACTCCTAACCACATAACAACCGGCATTAGAGGTATAAGGAAGGTAAGAAGGATAGCGGGTATCCAAAGCCCCATAACCAACGGAGTGATAAAGGTGCTACCGATCCAGTTTACAGCAACAGAAGAACCGGGGATCGGTAATGTCACTATACCCAGAGTTACAAATCTGGCCTCTATACCGCCGATGCTTTTAAGTATCTTATAGCCTTCCTGCTGTTCAGTGAAAATTGGATTACTGTAGAAGTCAGTAGTCGATACAATGTCTCTAAAATTGACAAGATCGAGTATAGGACCAACAGCAAGTCTCATAAAGATACTGTCGTTTGAGTCTGTTTGTCCGACATCCCCTTTTGTGATAGCAGTGCTTGGCATTAGTTCACCCATCACTGTGTTATTGATATTATCAGATGAATTGATAGCACCTATCACAACGGGACCTAAACCTGTGTCTTTCAAACCTACATTGTTGATACCCACACCCGATGTTGTTGGTAATGTGTCTTTCTCTTGTTGTATCTCTCCCTGGACTATACCCATCGATGAAGGAAGTGCCCCATACATTGCGGGTCCCATTTTCATTATTTGAGAATAATTATTATTATTAATAAACTGTTGTGATAATTTATTCCCTTCATCAGTTAAAGCATTAGCATAAGAATTAGTCGCATCAGCAAACATTGTTTTATAAGTATCAATATTAAAACCTGGTGACATTTGATATTGAGCAAGTTGTAATGCTTTTTGATTTAAAGCGATCAATTGTTGTTCGTGAATTTGATTAAAATCTTGTTTTATAACTTGTAGTTTTGGAGCATTAACACTGTCAATAATATTTTCGTTTAAATCAATGTTATTACTTTTTGATGTGATCTCATAATCAATTGTTGAACATAAATTTCTACCTAACACGAAAGCCCCGGATTTATCACCGTAGGAAATCATTAAGTGAGTTACATCATTTCCATCAACAACAGTTCCGGTTGTCGTTGTGAAATTAGGTTTGATATTTTTAGAAGAAACTACTGCTAAAAATGAGTTCAAAGTTCCTTGTTCATCTAATTTATCGATGTAGTTTTGACTTTCCAAAATACATCTGTTCGCATTTACCATTTTAGATAAAAGTGGATATAGAGAATCATCAGCATACTTATTTGTCATTATTGAATTCTTAGGAGCATTATCTATTGCTACATTTCCAACTGCTGTTCCCAGGGCATTTGAAAAAGTAAAGCAATAATAAAGTAAAATAATAATAAGTGGAACACCATTAAAACCAGGCACTAACATTGTTACACATAATAAGACTTTTCCAGGATAAGAATAGCCTATGTTTTTTAAAGCGACTTTTCCGGTCATTGCTTGCGAAGTTGTTAATGCTATCACAGCATAAATAATACCGCCCATCCCTGACGGTAATAATATGCTTTCTATTATTACTTTTATCATTAAAGTGAATGCGGAACTGGCATTTGCTGTCGTTCCGTCTGTATTAAAGAAATGCCCCATTCCCTCCAATAACACATCATTTGAGTTGTTAGTAAAGTTAAATATATCTAATGCTGATGCTGTATTAGAAAACAGCAAAGTAAAAATAAAGCATATAAGTATTTTTACTTTTATATTGATTTTCATTTTCATTTTGACTTATCCTTTTGTTTATTTAATTTGTTTTTCCCTTGTTTTGATAGTAGGTACTATTTTAAAATTTTGGCTTATTCGTCTTTATTAAATCACTTTCATTTTTTTTTACAAGATCCTCCTTTTTTATGATGGTTAACTTCTCTTTTTTCTTTTCAGTGTTTGTTTCTTTGTTTTTATTTTCAAAATAGTTTTTATATAAGTGTTGGTGCTCTTTATTACAACTCACTTTGAATTTTTCATTATCAGGTAATTTCTCATTAATTATAGATATTTGCTTTAAAGCCTCTTCAACATAAGCGGAGTGTCCGTCTATGTGGAAATCTTTAATGTTTTTTTCGAAAGATAAAAATATAAGTGCTGTTACTTCGGCTTTTACATCAGGTAACTTTTCAATTTGATTGTTATTTTTAACTATTGATAATTTATCGGATTTTAAATCTACATATGCTCCGGATTTTAAATTTACTTTAATGCTATCTTTAAGAACTTCATAATTCTTAAAAATGGCTTTAAAACTATCGTTATCTAACATATTAAAATGATTAACAACAGATTTAAAATTATGCTCTTCATCGTTTTTTAAAGGAAGAGGTATAGAATCCATCATTTCTTCTTGTTTTTTCAAGTTCTCTTGTTTTTTATTTTCCTCTTTGTGTTTTTTCTCAGGGTTATTTGAATTCTCAAAGTTTTCAGTGAAAGTTATTTTTTCATTTGAAGAACAATATTTTTCAAATTCCTCTAAATCATCATCAAATTTTTCTTTTTTTTGGTTTGTTAAATTAGAAAGTGAGGTGCCGAATTCAGCATCTGCATCTCTAAGTACCTGATCTAAATATTTATTATTTCTTTTTGTATCGTTCATAGTATATTTCCTTTTAAATATTGACTTTTTATGTTAAGAGTAGTATTCTCGTACTATTACCGTTATATAACAGTGATACAACCGTAATATAACCATTAAAATGCTTTTCAGTTAATTGTCAATATAGATGTATATAAAAAAGTTAAATATTTAATTAAAGAGGAATTAAAAATGAGTCAAAATAAAAAAGTTATAATAATTGAAGTTTATAATGTAAAAGGAGGGATTGGTAAAACCACTTTAGTTAAAGCATTAGCATCGGGTTTTGCTAACGGCCTCTTGAGTTATAAAATGAACAGATATAAAGTCTGTGTTATAGATAAAGATCCTTTAAAATCTTGCTTTAACTTCTATAACTATGCTTTAGAAGTTGAAAGAACTGAAATTCAAAAAGAGTTATCTAAATCTCTCATAGAAAGAAGAAAAGAATATGAAGATAAAAGGAATGTGTGGGAGAATTGGAGTCAAAAATATAATATGCCCTATTTTTTAGATAATTTCAGCGAGGAAGTTATTACTGACCCAAAAGAAAGATTTCCTTTTGAAGTTTTTGAAAGCGACAAGAATGTTAATTTTGAAGATTATGATGTTGTTATCGTAGATCACCCCCCTCGCTTTACTCGTAATTTTTATGACAGTTCATTAATAATAATGCCTACTCGATTAGAAAGTGAGAGTTTTATTCCGACTTATGAAGACTATATTGAATTAATCAAAGATAGACATACTGTAATTACACCAAACTGTTATAATGAGAGTGTAAAAGATCAAAAAACAATATTTAATAAATACTTCAAATATGAAGATGAAGGTACTGAAACTTGTCTTAAAAACCAATATGATAGTAATTTTCCAACACGTGGTTTTATGAAAGAAAGGGCCTGTTATCAAAATACTTATCTTCACGGAGATACAATTTTCGGGAAAAGAATTTATCAATATCTACATTCAGCAAGAAAAGAAATAATGAGTGTTTATAGCGATATAAAGTTTCAAACCTACTTAGCAAGTCAACAAAATAAAAACATTAAATAATTAATAAGAAGAGGTAAATATGACAGATAAAAAAATAAGTGATTTTAATCACGATGATATATTAAGTTTTGTAAAAGGTGGTTTTTTTAAAGAAGAAAAAGAAAAGGAAAAAGAAAAAAAAGTTCACGAAGAAAAACCAAAAAAAACCATAACATATGAGTTAACAGACGACAAGAAAATTGAATTGTTCGGAGTTTTAGGAAGTAGAGGGTTTAAAAAAGAAGATCTTATTCAAATGAATTTAAAAATACTACCTTCAACAAATAAAAGATTGGAGCAATACAATGAAAAAAACAAACCTAAAGCAATAACATTATTATTAGAATATGCTCTTGATATGTTAGAAAAAGAAGGGAAAGGGATTGTTGGTTTTATTAAAGAGTAAACAATAAAGTTGATTATTTAGGTTTTTAATTAGGTTTCGATAGTTTTTTTTAATTTTTTTTAGGTTTTCATATGTTTTTTTAGAATTTGCTATTTACAAGTTAATTATATAGATGTAATTTATTATCATGTATTATAAAAATATATATTACTAAAAACTTTATAAGAGGTAGAAAATATGGCAACAAATGTAAATTTAGTAAAAAAAATAGGTACTGAAACAGGTAAAGAAAGAACTAAAAGGTATATGAGTAAAACCCTGACAGATAGTGAAGAGTTTGGGTTTCATAATAATGAAAAAGGAGAGGTTGAATATTTAAAATCACTTGGCGATAGTGCTACATACAACAATCCTTTTACTGATGATTATTTAGAAGAAGATATATTATTTGATATTATTCAACAATTTCAAAATAATAATGATTTAATATACTCACCAAAAAAAGTTAAAGATCACCTTATTTCTCAAGGGCATAAAGTTAAAAAATCGACAGAAAAAGCGATTGAAGAAAGAGATGGTTTTGAAAATACATTTATTTTATATCCTTTATATTCCGACTCATTATTAATGACAAGTAATGACTTAAAAGAGAGAAAAGAGGGATATAAGAACTTTATTAATTACTCAAAAGCCGTTGTTGAGATTATGAGAGATCCTGATTTATTATTCGAGGCAACGAAGTCTGGCCAAAATAATGAATTATATAAAGGTCCTTTTTCTGTATTAGAGTGGAACACACATATACAGGATAATCAACTCGCTCATAAACATATCACATACAATTCAAGAGCATTTAATAAGAAAGATAACACTCTTGGTCTTGAGTCTGGCGATAAAAAAATTACCTTTTTTGATGCTTTATCAAAATACATTAACGAGAAGTTAATCGAAAATAATTTAACACATCGCTTGAATGATACTCAAATAGAGACATTAAAAACTCCGGGATTTGCTTTTAAAATTTCCACAGAAAGCAGTGCTAATCCAGCATCGACAGGACTGGGTACTTCTATTGTGAATAACATAAAATCCTCATTATCACCTACTCAGCCTGTTAGCACTCCGACTACTCAGCCTGAAAGCACTCAGCCTGAAAGCACTCAACCTGAAAGCACTCAACCTGAAAGCACTTCACCTACACAACCCGCTGTATTCACTCAACAAGTTAAAAGTTTAAATAACACCTTAAATGAAAAAAATGAATATATTAAACAAATTCTTGAAAATAACGAAACAGAAGATGAAAAAGAAAAGCTTAATTCAAGTTTATTAGAAACATACAGTATTAAAAACACTGATGCTTTAAAAGAAGGTGATAACTTTTCAAGAGAACTATACAAAGAGTTAAATAAACAACTTGATGCTATCAATCAAATATCTAAAACAATAAAGATTGTTGAGAGCAATAAAGAGTTATTAAGCATTAATAATGAGCTACACATTGTTAATGATAACTTAAATTCAAATAAAATTAAACTCGAAAAAGAAAATTCAGATTTAATCGAAAACAATACTTCTTTAAGTAGTGAAATTAAAACTCTCAATGAAAATATTGAAACAATTACTGAAGAAAGAGATGGTTTACAATTAGATAATGGTGAATTGAAAAAAACTATCACTACATTAGAAAATGAAAACAGTGGTTTAACTAACAAAGTTCAAGAACAATATGAAAAAATAGAAGAATTGAGTGCTGAACTAAAAGAGGTAGAAATAGAAAAAACCACATTAGAAGAGGACTTGACAGAAAAAGAAACTGAACTTTCCTCTGTTAAAAAACAATTGTCTGAATCAAATGATAAAAATAATTTGTTGATGAGTAAAGTCAGTGAACTTGAAAATGAACTTGATAAGTCTAATAAGCAAATAGTTTACTTAAAAGGGCAAAACGAAAGAATAAAAACCGATTATACAGAAAAAACAAAACGACTTACAGAACAATATAATCAAGAAAATATTGAGAAGAATGATGCTCTTATAAAACTTAGAGAGGCATTATCTAAAGTTAAATTAGCCGAAATTGATAATAACACTCTCAATCAAGAAATAAAACTCAAAGATAAAGAGATCGATAATTTAAGACAAGATATTTCTTTTGCCGAAAACCTAAAAGACAAACTCACTAAAGATAAAGAGCAATTAAATATCGAGAATAAAAAACTGAATAACAATACTGAGTCTTTAAAGAGCGATTTACTGTTAATTTCAAAAATCTTTTTCGAAAGAGCACCAGAATTAATGAGTGAGCAAGAATTTAAAGAGATTTTGAATTCAACTGAAAGTTTTAAAGATGACTCAGATGGTAGTAATAAAATCGCAAACAGATTTGTTAAAACTCAACAAGAGAACAACAACAATGGACCAAAAATTAAATAAAAGAAAAAGGAAGGTATATTATGGATCTAAAAATAGAGTATTTGAATGATTTAGAAAAGTTAGTTGAACAAAATGAAGAGCCGGGGGAAACTCCGGCGGTAATGGAATTAAAAAGTAACTTTATAGAAGAGAATGAAATCAAAAACATTGATTTAAAAAAACTTCCTTCTGTTTATTATAAATACACAAAGTATGCTATTTTCTATAATACAATTAATTCCAATAATAAAGATAGAATTAAAAATTTAATGTCAACTTTAAGAGAAAATGATACAATATTAGAAAAACTTCAATTATTGAGTAGATTTGAAGGAGTTAATAACTCTTTTGATTTAGAAGATATTTTAACTGACATTGTTAAAATATCTATTAATGAATATTATTATGAAAAGTTAGATTTCAAAAGAAAAAGCAAATTAGAAAACTTCGTTAAAGAAATTAATAAAAGTTTGAAATCGTATGGTTTCAAACTTTTATTAAAAGAACTTAAAAAATTCGAAATGTATTATCAACAGCACGATAATTTTATAAGTTACTTTTATAATGATAATATCTATGCTAACTCATTTTTTGGAATAGAAAAACCGAGTGATTACTATAATCTATATAAATTAACCTCTAATTCTATTTCAAAAAAAGCGAATAATAAATTTAGCGATACTTTCGTTTTTTATAGCGAATATCAATTCAAAAGAGGTTTATTCAAAGACGATAACTCTAAAAACTTGCCTCTACATTTTATAATGTTAGATTTATTCAGGAAGAACTGTAGATTTACTTGTGTAAAGTCTAATATAAGTGACTTATTAAACCTTTTCAATTCTGTTTATAGAAAATCAGTTAGAGATAACAATGTTGATTTTATAAAAGAAAAGATACAAAACTACATCACTGAGTTTTATGTTTTTAATGATAACACTATAGATATTCTGTTTGATGAAAAGTATAAATATTATTACTTTAAAGATAATAAGTTTGTTGAAGAAAACGACATTCAATACGAAAAAGCAAAAAGTAGTAATATTTTAAAAAGTTTACTTTACATTTAATCAAACTAATGTATATATATTAGTATGGTAATATAACCGTAATATTACAGTAATATCGCGGTTATATTACCGAGGTTAAAATAAAAAATAAAGGTGTTAATATGACAAACAAAAAAGACATTGATTATAATAAAAAATTTAAAACTTACAAACTTTTAGATAACAACGAACCTTCAACTGTTTTGAGAGAGATAAAAGTATCTTACATTGAAGATTTTGTTTTATTTGAACCGATTCAATCTGTTCAATATCACGATCATAGACCTCTTGATTTACTCGCAAATGAAAATTTTAGTGTATTCGAAGAGGAAACATTATGGTATGAAGATAATGAATACATTATGACAAGCGAAGGGGTTTATACAAAAGCCAGTGATAAAAGTGATAATGTTTTTATCTATGATTTAGAAATTATCTATCCCATTATCTGTTGTGGAATTTTAGAGCCGAAAAATGCTCGTGATAAAAAAGTTCATTACAGTATTAAGTTTAAAATATCTGGTTTAAGTACAGACGAAAGTAAAGAATACAGTAGAAAAAGTCGATACTGTATGTGCTCTCTCCCCTCTAATGAAATGTTCACATACGATGCAAAAGGCTCTACTCCAAAACATCAGGATCGTGGATGGGGGACTGAGCAAGACCATTCTAAGAAAAAGGTATTGAGCAAAATACTATCTCGCACATCAGCAATAGCACCGGTTAGAGAAGGCTATAAAACAGTAGGCTGGCAGATCAAGAAAGCAGTAGTCAAAGATGAGAGTACAGGTGTAGATACTATCGTTATAGCAGACTTAGAACACATTACCCCTAACCATCATCGATACATCGGTGATAACTATGAATACTTAGATTGCCAGGGGTCCTATGGTATCTATAGAGAGACACAAGAGAAGTTAATCATTAACTCCCCACTGTACGCCCTGGGAAACTGTTTTGGTTTCTCTTCTTTAGTGAAAGGTATGTTTGAAGTCCACCCTGTTATCAATGTTAACTTTAACCTGTATGGTCCTCCACACAAAGGTAAGAGCACAATACTGTTGGGTATCTTACTCAACTTCACTAACCAGAACCTGGGAGTGAGTAATAGCCAGTCAACATTCGTAGGGCTTGAGAATGAACTTTATGACAAGAACAATTTCTGTGTATTCATAGAAGAGTATGATGATCTGTTTGTGAAAGATCCCCGTAATGCTATCTCACAACAAGTAAGTCTGGCCAATGGTGGTGGTAGGAAGAAATCAGGGGCTGAGAGTAAGTATTTTTACAGTAGTATCATTTCAACCAGTAATGAAAACTTAGACAAGATAGTAAGTAGTGTTAAAGATGCCGAGTTGAAAGGTGAGGCTTTAAAAGGTAGGGTTCAGCAATTCGACATTATGAATCCTGATTTACACACTTTCATTGAAAAACCTCTGTATGACGAGGACGGGGCTGAACTAAAAGACCAAAACGGAAATACTGTTTACAACTTAAAAGTTAATACTTGTATTGAACTACTAAAAGAAAATTACGGATGGGGATATAACTTAGCGATTGATTTTCTAAAAAGAAAAAGACACCTTTTAAAAGGTATCTATGATAAAAAAATGGCTGAGTATAAAGATAGAAAACTTTTAGAAAATCACGAACAAAAAGATCGTGTGCTCTCTACTTTATGTTATATGAGTATTGGCATAGAAATAATAAGAGAAGTCATCAGCGAAAAAGCAGCGAATGCTTGTATCGAGGCTTTAACTATTTACGAACAAATGTTAGAAAAAGAGTTATTAGTAAAATCTCCTGAAATGAAAAGTAAGGAAGAGATTATTAGGCTTTTAAGAGCAGTGGCTTACTCACCTCAATCTGTTTATTGGTCAAATTTTGCCTACAGTATGGAAAGTAAAGATTGCTCAAAAGAAAGAAAAGTTAAAATACAAACTGAAAAAGCACACGAATTAAATTCCCAAACAAGCCCTAAACATATCTCAATAAGACAAAACAGGGTTTTTGATGATGTGTTTGATTTTGATTGCGAAGTTATCATATCAAGAGAAGATTTTTATATTAACGGAGAACTTTTTACTAAATCAAAATTAGAAGAAGTTGCTGAAAGTTTAAACCTGTTTAAGATAGAGAAAAATGGAAAAAACAGAGTTAAAGTAGTTAAAGGGGTTAAGAGATTGAGAAATGATGAAAGTGATTTTTTTAACGGAGAAGTTAGCGGGTTAATTAAATTCAATATTAATTTAAGAGATTTGATAAACGATGAGGCGGAATTACAATCATTAGTTAATGATCTTGCCGGGGTTGATACCTATAAAACAATCGAAAGTGATATTGATTTTAAAGATTTACCTGAACCAGTAAAAACAACAGAAATAAAAAGAGAAAAAGATATAGAAGTTGTTGATGCTTTAAATGCTTTCTTTGATAACTAAATATAGAAAACAAAACAAGATTAATTAAAAGAGCCTTTAAAGGCTCTTTTTTATTGCTTTTTATCTTTTATTATTAAAATATTTAATATTATATAATTGACAATATTAAATTAAAATGATAAATAATATTATATTCACCAATATTTTAATTAAATAAAAAAGAGAGGTTATATGCTAATTAAAGAAATTACGAGCAAAAATAATGTATATCAATTATTAACGACATTGAGTGTTACTGAAAATGAAGGTTCTATAATGCAGATATCGATCATAAGTTATGATATAGAAAAACAACAATCAAAGAAGAAAGTAAAATTGAGAATGCCTAAATATTGTGATTTTATCTATAAAAATAGATTCCGTTTTACGGGGGGGACTGAAAATAGAGCACATCTAAAAGATAAGACAGAAGGTATAGAAGAGTTATTTTATGAATTCATTTATGAGTATTATGATAATTTAAAAAATGAACTTGAATTAAAATTATATGAACAATTTCAAAGTGAAGTTAGATCTGATATACAAAATAAAATATTAAATCTTTATAAAAACATCAACACTTTAGATAAAGAAAACATACAGTTAAAAGAAATACTATCTTCTTTCTATAAATCAAATAAAATATATAATGAAATTGAGACTATAAAAGAAGAAGTGGAAAATATAAGGAAATTAGAAGATATTGAAAGAATAAAAAAAGGAGAAAAAAATGAGACAGATAAAAATTGGAAGTAAACAGTTAATTAATTTAATGGAATTTTCTTTTGATAATAAAAAGTATAATTCTTATCTCGATTATTATAATAATGATGTAGTATACAAAGAAATTGAATTTACCAAAAAAACAATAATTAATGGGAAGGAAAATAACTATCAGTATAGTTTTCATCAATTTTTAACTCACCAATTAATTTTGAAAGATCTTTCTGTTAATTTTAAAATTGATGAAAACAATATTGAGTTAAAAGTTGAATTGCCGGATGTAAGATATAATTTAATTAAACAATTTAATATGGATGAAAGAGAGCATTTTTTATTTAATACATATATTGTTATATTACCAGAAAGCGATTTTTCATTACATTTTTGCTTTGAATATATGTACCCCGGTGATTTAGTTTGTGATTACATTGAAATATATAAAGGTGGTGAGTTAGTTAAGAAGATAAGTAGGATGGAATACTGGTTGATGATTTTGAGTTTTAGTGAATACTTAAAAAAGCCAAAGGAGGGGGTTTAATATGGATATGGAGAAAAACAAAGAAGGCTATGTTAGTTTTAAATTTGAAACGATTTATGAATATTCAATTTATCTTTTAGAAAAATTTTTTTTCAAAAAACCAATTAATAATTTAAGCAAGAGTGAAATAAAAGATCTTATAAACACAAATAAATACGATTATTATGAAGAGCAAATTATTAAGATGGTTAGTGAGAGAATTCTATTAAGAGATTTTATTTTTGATAAATGTAAAGTTGAAATTATGAGCCATAGAGATATAATAAATAGACATTCAAACGATTTTAATGATTTAATCATTTTAAAAGAAAGTGCAGAATATTACAACAATATCTACATTGATGTTTCTTTTAATAAGTTTGTGAGGGCTGAAAAAATAAGAGCAAAATTAGTAGATAAAGGAATTTAAAAAAAAAGGGGTCTCCCCCCTTTTTTTATTAAATTTTAAACCCTTCTTTTTTATTAATCTTGTTTTCATTAACTTCATTAATTTCATTGAGTTTTATTTCAAGCCTTTCCTTTAGAAACTCAGGAATATCTAAATCAGGATTGTTTTTTAATTTTAATAATAAATTACTTTCAATATCATTAATTATTTTATTTGAAGTGATTTCAGCATTTTTAAATGCTCTTAAAATTAACTCTTCATCTTTAGCAATCTTAGAGAACCAACCAAAATCATAAGTGTCGTGATTTTTATTAAAATTTTTAATTAATTCTTCTTCACCTATATTTATATTAAAGTATGACATAACAGCTTGAGCACTAACATTAGCAACTATTTCTTCTTCACCTCTGGCTATTTTACTCTTAGAATATCTCTTGTATGACTCTCTGTTATATCTACTCTCTACTCCCCAACTATGTGACACTTCGTGAGCAATGGTGCTAAACTCTTCTAACTGACTTGTGAACATAGAAGAAGGAACAACATTAACTTTATCAAAAGAACCATCGTAAAAAGCACCTGATGAAGATTGACCTTTAAAGAAGGAAGTTCTAACGACATCACAAGGTGATGATTCGATCAATGAGTCAATTAAGAGTGATAACTGGTTTTTTTCAGGGGGATTGAAACAGATATCGATATAATGCTGTATTTTAGGGGGTAGAACACCAGGCTCTTTAGAATTTTCAATATCGCTAATGTGAAAAACATTATCAAGTGATGATTTTCTTGCGAAAACATCCACTGTTTCTACAGTTCCAGTTTTTTCGTCTTCTATTTCCTTTTCATCAACTTTCATAGAGAAAAGTTTAATAATATTATAAGCGGAACTTCCTTTTTTAACATTTAAATCATTGTCTTTTGCTTGTTTAAAAGTCATATAAAAAGGCAATCCAGCTAGCGGGTGCTCTTTATCTGTCTCGTTACAAACAGTTCTTAAATACTGTTGAGATCCAAGAGCAATATTATTGTGAATTTTATAAAATGTTTTAGAAACAGGGTTTATATTCTTATTTAATACAACTCCTGTACTCCAGATAGGAAGTTTTTTTTCAATATTATTATTTACCATATCCAGTAAAAACTTCTTTCTGTCCTCAATAAAAGAATTAAGCTTTTCTTTTTTCTCCTGTGCTACTTCTTTATATGATTTCTTTTTGTATTTTGTTGAGTTATTAAATTTTGTCATATTTTTTACCTTTTGTTTTTTATTGTTAATCTATTATAGATCGTTTAAAAGTCATTAGCAATTAAACGATCCATATTTATTATAAAATGTGTTTTAAAAGTTCGTGATAAGTGGGAACACTTATTAAACTTATTGAAGTGTAAATAGCAGGGATATATAAAAATACACATATTGCCAGAAACTCCCTCGCATAACCCTTATTAAAGTTCAATAAATATTTCTTTAAAAAATAGAGAGTATTATTATACACTTTAAACGGATTAAAGCTTAAAAACTCATTTTGTTTATATTCAGTAGACTCAACTAAATCATTTAAAGTCACTAAAAACTTCAACCTACCGAATATTAGTGCTTGAACGAAAGTTGACAGTAAGAAAAGAAAGCCTATTTGCTTTAATACCTCGTTATCAAATGAATTTAACAAATGATATGCTAGCAAAGATAAAAACAAAGCAATAAAATGGCCGATATCTAAAAACCAGCTCATAAACTTCATTCTACTCAATCTTACTAAAAAAACTTCTTTTACTTCTTTATCCATAGTTTTCTCCTTTAGTTAAAATGGAAAAAACATATTAATGAAATGTAAAATGAAAAACAATACTTATTTACTCTTTTTTTAAAAATATTTCTTCTTCATTTATTAATTCATTAAAAATGGATGGGTTGTCGTTAGAGAGTAATATTCTTCTCTGGTTTCTTATAAAGAAATGTAAGTATGTTTCATTTTCGTTATCCTCATCAAATCTCAATACAATATTACTTAAAGTGTTAAGTTCTAAATCCAAAATTAAATCTTCATAGAGTGTTGGCTCATAATATTCTTCAGCATTATAAAGAGGATTGAGTATCATAGAGAGAATTAAAGTTATTTTATCCTCATCGTAAATAATCTTTCTAAGGAAATCAGGATTGAATAAATTAACAGGAGTAAGAAAAGGTTTAAGGTGTTTAAAGTCAGGATGATATAATATGCTCACAGTGAGATTAGTATCAATTAAAGCATCATCAAAAATCTCTACATTGTTATCTTGTAAGAGAGAAAATTTTTCAGGAAAGAAGGAGTTTTGAAAAAAGTAGGCATTCATACCCTCATTGTTAACATAATGAGGGTTGCAACCCAGAGAAATTAACTCCTTTGATCTCTCATAATCACAATATAAAAACTCTTCATTTAATAATTCCATTTCTGATTTATCCATAACAAACCTCCCTTTTTATTTTGATTATAATATAAAATAAAAAAAAGTAAATATAAAAAGCCCTTTAATTAAAAAGGGCTTTAATAACGAATATAAATTAAAATTAAACTAACAAAAGGAAGTGTCTTCAACAAACAAATAAATAAATTACATCATTAAAAGTAACTTATACCATAACTTTAAAGCATTCTATAAACTTGTCAAGTTTATAGTCGTTTTATTGCTCTTTTTTTTGTAGATAAATTATTAGTCATTAATACACTTGAGATATTTAAATTTAAATATTTATTTTGAAGAAGGAGAAACTCTTTCTCAAGTTCAACTACTGTTTTACGATTTAATTTTATATCATTATTAATGCTTAACAAATCTTTCATTTCTTCAAGTTCAATGAATTTAAAATTTGTTTTTTTATTGAAATCGTAAAGAAAATCAATTGTTTTACTTACCTGATTTTTATATCTTTCGATAAATGTTTCTACTTTGTCGAAAAAATAACTTCCTGAATAGACTAAATCTAAAGACTCTAAAGTATTAAAATCAAGACACTTTAATTTTAAAATTATACTCTCGCTATTTTTAACATATTCAGTCAAAAATGTATTTACCTTTTTAAATGTAATATGGCCTTTTGTTTTAGATATAATATTATAATGATAGTTACATAATTCTTCATTTTTTGGATAACAAAAGAATTGTTTCAGTGTTTTTTCAATGAAAATATCACCAAGTCCAAGATCACAAAAACTGTTAAAAATATTAGTTAATTGCCTTCCATTTTGAACAGAAAAATCAAGATACTCCATAAATTTAACTAAATACTTTTCCTGTATTTTTGTTATTTTCGGAAAATACTTTTTATCTTTTTTTACTCTTTTACAGTAATTATTTTTTACGGATTTACTGATAATTTTTATATCTTTTTCACAATTTTGTTTAAAAATACTTGGGCTAAAATCAAGAGTATACGATAACACTTTACAGAATTTCTTTTGAGTTTTTGCAAATTCAATTTTCAAATCAAAAGTCGGCAAGGCATTAAAAATATCAAGCAACATTGAGTTAGACATAAACTCAGTATCAAGGTTATTAAGTAAATAAAAAAATCCTTTTTCAACTTCTTCCTTTAATTTTAAATCAGGGATGTCTATTTTATAAAACTCAAGATAACTATTATCATTGCTGGTTTTATTGTTTTTTAGTTCCTGATAGTAATCATTCATTTTTCCTAACTTACTTTCCGTGTAACTACTATTCTTTTGAGAAAAAAGATCGTTATAAACAAAACAATCAAAAGATGTTCTCAACTTTCCAGTCATAAAATCTTTATAAACCAGATCTTTTATTTTTTCAATTGACTCCATACCAACCCCTTATAATAATATTAATTTATTGTTTAATATTATATAACACTAATATTAAATAAAATCAATTAATATCTACAAGTTATTTTTATTTAAAAATTCAAACCCTTCTTCTGATAATTTTATATGTATCAGTAACATTGAAATTATTTAAAAACTCTTGTTTTTCTCTTGATGATTTTACTTTAAGTTTCATTATTTCATAATCTTTACCGCATAACAAAATTCTTCTATCTTTGTTAGTATAATCAAAAATATTAACAGAAAAAGATCCTTGAATGTTCATATCTACTAAATTATTTATATTTCTTTCTATAAACAAAGAATAACCTTTAATCTTGAATGTTAAATGGTCTAAACGTAACTCAAAAACAAACCCCCCGCCTATTTTTTCAGGGTGTATATCAAAACTATTTATTATATTTTCAGAGCAATTAAAATCTCCATTTATTATTTCAGGGCAAAAATCCAAGCTTGTTAATTTATTATTAGAGCAATAAAAATCACCGTTTATCTCTTTAGGGCAGAACTCCAAGCTTACTAATTCATTATGAGAACAACTAAAATCTCTATTTATTATTTCAGGGCAAAATTCCAAGCTTATTAATTTATTATGAGAGCAATAGAAATCGCCGTTTATCTCTTTAGGGCAATATTCTAAACTGGTAATTTCATTATATGAAAAATAAAAGCCACCATTTATAACCTTAGGGCAATACATTAAGCTGAGCAGTTTATTATAAGAGCAATAAAAGTCTCCATTTACAACCTCAGGGGAGTGTTCCAAACTAACCAGTAAATTAAAAGAGCAGAGAAAATTACCAGTTATAATTTTAGGGGAATGTTCCAAGCTCTTTAATCTACTACCCGTACAATCAAAATTAACTACTTCTTTAGGGCAGTGCTCTAAGCTTTTGAGTTTATTAATGGAACAATCAAAATCAACTAATTTAGTTGGGCAATGTTTTAAGCTCGTTATTCTATTCTTTGAGCAGTCTAAAGAACCTTTTATAATTTTAGGACAATTTTCTAAACTCGTTAGATTATTTAAAGAGCAATTAAAATCTTTATAAACTTCAGTAGGACAACCTTTTAAGTTTTCAAGAAAATTCCCTGAACAATCAAAACACCCCTTAACGATCCCAAAATTAACAGGTAAAAAATCAAGTTCCTCATTACATAAATTAACATCACCTTCTACATCAACAGTTAAATCATTTCTTATAGAATAATTATAAATATTATATTCTTCTAACCATTCCCTAACCTCTTCCTTAGTTTCAAACATAAATAACCTCTTGTTGTATATTAATTTATTTATCAGTATATATAGCAAAAATATAAAATAATATCAATCATTAATTTAAAAATGCCATATTCAAACACTAAAATTATTTTAACAATTACTCATTATAATCTTTTTCTTTTTTTTCTACTAACCGGCTCACTGTCACTTATAGAAGATAACAATACATTTTTTTCTTTTATTGCTCTATGTATTGATTTTTGTTTTTTTACTTCATCATAAAATTCCTCATCAAAACCAACATCACTAACTATATAACCTTCTATGTGACTATTAAATCCAATCAATGATTTCTCATTTATTTTGTTTGAGTAACAAGAAAAGCCACCCTTTATTATTTTAGGACAGTACTTTAAACTCCCTATTCTATTACCATTACATTCAAAGTCGCCATATATTTCTTCAGGGCAGTGCTTTAAACTTCTTAATTTATTACCACAACAATTAAAATTCCCAGTTATTTTATTTGGACAATACTTTAAACTCGTTAATTGATTTGAAGAACAATCAAAGCTCCCTTTTATATATTTAGGTGACCCTTCTAAACTGGTTAACCTATTATAATAGCAATGAAAATCTCCATTTATAATTTTAGGTGAATATTTTAGATCTTTTAATAAGTTAGAAGAGCAATAAAAACTACCGTATATCTCTTCAGGGCAGTTTCTTAATGTTCTTATTTTATTAAAATCAATATTAAAAAATCCGTATATCTTTCCAAATTTAAAAGGTAGTTCAGTTAATTGTCTTCGACATAAAACTACATCTCCATAAACATCTATAATAAGGTTTTTATTTATAACATAGTTTTTAACTTCAAATTTATTTAACCAGTTTATTATTTCTTGTAGTTTTGTGTTTTTTTCTTCAAT
This sequence comes from Tatumella sp. JGM130, assembly GCF_018257525.1. NCBI lineage: Bacteria > Pseudomonadati > Pseudomonadota > Gammaproteobacteria > Enterobacterales > Erwiniaceae > Tatumella > Tatumella sp. JGM130. The sequence continues at coordinate 27,085 of NZ_JAERJS010000038.1, forward strand.
ATTTAATTTATATAAACCCATAATATTTCCCTCTTTAATTTTGTTATAATCTTTTTCTTTTTGGTATATCTATTGTCTGGATATTGTTTATTGACGATAGTAAACTTTCTTTTTCTTTTAATAATTTTTGTTTAGCAACCTCATTTAAGAATTTTTCTTTAGATCCAAAAAGACCGTATATTTTACCTTCTATAACACTATTAAAATAACACAACGATCTTATTTCTATACATGTACCATCACACATAAAAAACCCCTTTATTAATTCAGGGCAGTACTCTAAACTTGTTAATTCATTAAAAGAACAATTAAAATCACCTTTTATTATTTTAGGGCAGTGCTCTAAACTCATTAACTGATTATTAACACAATAAAAATCACATTTTATTATTTTAGGGCAGTGTTCTAAACTTATTAACTTATTATCATTACAAAAAAAAATCACCATCTATATATTTAGGGCAATGTTTTAAACTTTTCAGGTTATTATAAGAACAATTAAAAAATCCGATAATTTCTTCAGGACAATATTCTAAACTTGTTAAGTCATTATAAGAACAATCGAAATAACCTTTTATTTCTTTAGGGCAATATTCTAAACTTATTAAATCATTATGAGAACAATCGAAATAACCTTTTATTTCTTTAGGGCAATATTCTAAACTTATTAAATCATTATGAGAACAATCAAAATCACCGTTAATTATTCCAAATTGAAAAGGAAAAAACTTAATCTTACTGTAACTTAAATCAACATCTTCATTAATATCAACAGTTAAATCTTCATTGATAACATAATTTTCAATTTCATATTCTTCTAACCAATTTTCTATTTCTTCTTTAGTTTTTAACATTAATTGTTCCTTTTTTTTGATTATTTTGATTATTTTGATTATTTTTTTCTTCACTATTTAATTTAGATAAAACAATAATAATCACCTTCATATTTTATATTAATA
>NZ_JAERJS010000039.1:0-27322 GCF_018257525.1 Tatumella sp. JGM130
TGACGGTCTGCGTTTCGCAATCCGTGAAGGTGGTCGTACTGTAGGTGCTGGTGTTGTTGCTAAAGTTATCGCTTAATAACCGATAATATTTGACGGCATGTACATGGAAAGGGCATCATTTGATGCCCTTTTTGCACGCCGAAACATAGAACCTGACTCATCAGTGATTTTTTTTGTGTAAATCATTGCTGAGACAGGCTCTGGTTTGGCGTAAGATACCAGGGGTGCTGCAAAGTATTTCTGGTTTGGATACCTCGCCATGCGGGGTTTAATGGTTTCTGGATTATTCTGGCAGGTTGGTTTATGAGTGCAAATACCGAAGCTCAGAGGAGCGGGCGCGGCCCGGAAGCAGTGAAGTGGCTGGCCGTTGCTGTCCTGATAATTGCGGCTATTGTCGGCAATTATTATTATCGCAACGTGAACTTACCTTTACGTGCTCTTGCCGTGGTTATCATTATTGCGGTCGCCGGAGCGATAGCTCTGTTGACAACGAAAGGTAAGGCGGTGGTTGCATTTGCCCGTGAAGCCAGAACTGAAGTGCGCAAGGTCATTTGGCCGACTCGTCAGGAAACGTTGCAGACCACGTTAATCGTTGCTGCGGTTACCGCCGTAATGTCACTGATTTTGTGGGGGCTGGATGGTATTCTGGTCCGTCTGGTATCGTTTATCACTGGACTGAGGTTCTGAGATGTCTGAAGCTCCAAAAAAACGCTGGTACGTCGTGCAGGCGTTTTCCGGTTTCGAAGGCCGCGTAGCAGTTTCACTGCGTGAGCATATTAAACTGCACAATATGGAAGACCTGTTCGGCGACGTTATGGTGCCGACCGAAGAGATCGTTGAAATCCGTGGCGGACAGCGTCGCAAAAGCGAGCGCAAATTCTTCCCGGGTTATGTGCTGGTACAAATGGTTATGGAAGATGCAAGCTGGCACCTGGTACGCAGTGTACCTCGTGTTATGGGCTTCATTGGCGGTACATCTGACCGTCCTGCACCTATCAGCGACAAAGAAGTCGACGCGATTATGAATCGTCTGCAACAGGCAGGCGATAAGCCACGTCCTAAAACCATGTTTGAGCCGGGTGAAATGGTACGCGTCAGCGATGGTCCGTTTGCTGACTTTAACGGTGTGGTTGAAGAAGTGGATTATGAAAAAAGCCGCCTGAAAGTCTCTGTTTCTATCTTTGGCCGTGCAACCCCGGTTGAGCTTGATTTCGGTCAGGTAGAAAAAGGCTAATCACAGTTTGTGGTTGGGCGTATTGCAAAAGGCGCGAAATTGACCTATAATTTCGCGCCTTTTGTTTTTACATGCCTGGTGCGTGTAAAATAATTATCACGGGAAGCCTTAACTAAGGCGTTATACCCAATAGAGGAAATATCATGGCTAAGAAAGTACAAGCTTATGTCAAGCTGCAGGTTGCAGCCGGCATGGCTAACCCAAGCCCACCGGTTGGTCCGGCGCTGGGTCAGCAGGGTGTTAACATCATGGAATTCTGTAAAGCGTTTAACGCAAAAACAGAAAGCCTGGAAAAAGGTCTGCCAACGCCGGTTGTTATTACCGTATACAGCGACCGTTCTTTCACCTTCGTTACCAAAACGCCTCCGGCAGCAGTTCTGCTGAAGAAAGCGGCGGGTATCAAGTCTGGTTCAGGTAAACCGAACAAAGACAAAGTAGGTAAAGTAACACGTGCTCAGCTGCAGGAAATTGCAACAACTAAAGCAGCGGACATGACTGGTGCAGACTTAGATGCGATGACTCGTTCTATCGAAGGTACTGCGATCTCCATGGGCCTGGTAGTAGAGGATTAATAAATGACTAAGCTTACCAAGCGCATGCGCGTAATCCGTGACAAAGTTGACGTCACCAAGCAGTACGAGATCAACGAAGCTGTCGCACTGCTGAAAGAGCTGGCAACCGCTAAATTTGTTGAAAGTGTTGATGTTTCTGTAAACCTCGGCATTGATGCTCGTAAATCAGACCAGAACGTGCGTGGCGCGACTGTTCTTCCACATGGTACCGGCCGTAGCGTTCGCGTTGCTGTCTTCGCTCAGGGTGCAAACGCTGAAGCTGCCAAAGCCGCTGGTGCTGAACTGGTAGGTATGGAAGATCTGGCTGATCAGATCAAAAAAGGCGAAATGAACTTTGACGTTGTTATTGCTTCTCCGGATGCAATGCGCGTAGTTGGTCAGTTAGGCCAGGTTCTGGGTCCGCGTGGCCTGATGCCAAACCCGAAAGTGGGTACTGTAACTCCTAACGTTGCTGAAGCAGTGAAAAATGCTAAAGCGGGTCAGGTTCGTTACCGTAACGACAAAAATGGCATCATCCATACCACCATCGGTAAAGTTGACTTTGATGCTGACAAACTGAAAGAAAACCTGGAAGCTCTGCTGGTTGCGCTGAAAAAAGCAAAACCAACGTCAGCCAAAGGCGTGTACATCAAGAAAGTCAGCCTGTCCACTACCATGGGTGCAGGTGTTGCTATCGATCAGGCTGGTCTGAGCACTGCGACTGCTTAAGTACTTGCTTGACGCGGGCGAAATTTTCACCTAGAATTTTCGCCCATTCTTCCTTTGGGAAGACACCGCGGGGAAGTTTATTCCCCGGGTAAGAATTTTCGGTTGGAGCCTGGCCTTATCCAGGCCTCCGTCCAAGACCGCAGGTGTGGTCATTCCGGACAGAAGATTTTTCTGCTGGCCGGGGGGAGCACTTAATTCCCTGCGTAGACGGTGAGAGAGCCCGAAGAAAATATTCTTTTCTGGATTCTGCTCACCGTGTTTAGCGCCTGTCAGTATTAACCGGCAGGTGAAGTGAGTTCCGGAAAGGTAACTTTCCGGACTAAAATAATCCAGGAGCACAAGCTAATGGCATTAAATCTTCAAGACAAACAAGCGATTGTTGCTGAAGTCAGCGAAGTAGCCAAAGGCGCGCTGTCTGCGGTTGTTGCGGATTCCCGTGGCGTTACCGTAGATAAAATGACTGAACTGCGTAAAGCAGGTCGTGAAGCTGGCGTATACATGCGTGTTGTTCGTAACACCCTGCTGCGCCGCGTTGTTGAAGGTTCTCAGTTTGAGTGCCTGAAAGACACGTTTGTTGGTCCGACCTTGATTGCATACTCTATGGAACACCCGGGCGCTGCTGCTCGTCTGTTCAAAGATTTCGCGAAAGCGAATGCAAAATTCGAGGTTAAAGCTGCAGCCTTTGAAGGTGAGCTGATCCCAGCCGCTCAAATTGACCGTCTGGCAACGCTGCCGACTTACGAAGAAGCACTGGCACGTCTGATGTCGACCATGAAAGAAGCCGCTGCCGGCAAACTGGTTCGTACTCTGGCCGCTGTACGCGATGCAAAAGAAGCTGCTTAATTGCACTTTTAATCTCGCTGCTTACGTATAAACTTATTCTGATTTTTAGGAACAATTGTTATGTCTATCACTAAAGACCAAATCCTGGAAGCTGTTGCAGCTATGTCCGTAATGGAAGTAGTTGAACTGGTTTCTGCAATGGAAGAAAAATTCGGTGTTTCTGCTGCTGCTGCTGTAGCTGTTGCTGCTGGCCCGGCTGAAGCTGCTGAAGAAAAAACTGAGTTCGACGTAGTACTGAAAGCTGTTGGCGCTAACAAAGTCGCAGTAATCAAAGCCGTTCGTGGCGCAACTGGTCTGGGCCTGAAAGAAGCTAAAGACCTGGTTGAATCTGCACCGGCAGCAATCAAAGAAGCAATCAGCAAAGACGACGCAGCTGCACTTGAAGCTGCTCTGAAAGAAGCTGGCGCTGAAGTTGAAATCAAATAAGACAACCCTCCGGGTTGCAGTCTGAGAAAGTTGCAGACTGATGGCTGGTGACTATAATAGTCACCAGCCTTTTTGCGCTAAAAGAGACTCTGTGGGGTTTCGCATTGTTTGTCCACAGGGCTTCTACAATATCTTTTTCTATCGACGCCTTAATATACTGCTTTCCCGTGGGGTTCCCTGCCTTACCAGAGCGATGAAATGATTTAAGAGTGATAGAAAGACGTATTGCACCGTGGGCACATCTCATGGTCAAAGCATAATAATGTTGCATGAACTGTCCTTCAGGACGGACAGCGTGGTTCGACTTGTCAGCGAGCTGAGGAACCCTAATGGTTTACTCCTATACCGAGAAAAAACGTATTCGTAAGGATTTTGGTAAACGTCCGCAAGTACTGGACATACCTTATCTCCTATCTATCCAGCTTGACTCGTTCCAGAAGTTTATCGAGCAAGACCCGGAAGGCCAATATGGACTGGAAGCAGCATTCCGTTCCGTTTTCCCAATCCAGAGCTACAGCGGTAACTCTGAGCTGCAATACGTCAGCTACCGTCTGGGTGAGCCTGTATTTGATGTAAAAGAATGTCAGATCCGTGGGGTGACGTTCTCTGCACCACTGCGCGTAAAATTACGTCTGGTCATCTACGAGCGCGAAGCGCCGGAAGGGACCGTAAAAGACATTAAAGAACAAGAAGTCTACATGGGCGAAATTCCGCTCATGACCGATAACGGTACCTTTGTTATCAACGGTACAGAGCGTGTTATCGTTTCTCAGCTGCACCGTAGCCCGGGCGTGTTCTTTGACAGCGACAAGGGTAAAACACACTCTTCCGGTAAAGTCCTGTATAACGCGCGTATTATTCCTTACCGTGGTTCATGGCTTGATTTTGAGTTCGACCCGAAGGACAACCTGTTTGTCCGTATTGACCGTCGTCGTAAACTGCCGGCCACTATTATCCTGCGTGCATTAAACTACACCACTGAGCAAATCATCGATCTGTTCTTTGATAAAGTCGTTTATGAAATCCGCGATAATAAGCTGCAGATGGCACTGGTCCCTGAGCGTCTGCGTGGCGAGACAGCCTCTTTTGACATTGAGTCAAATGGTACTGTCTATGTCGAAAAAGGCCGCCGTATTACTGCCCGTCATATCCGCCAGCTGGAAAAAGATAATGTCCAGCACATCGAAGTTCCGGTTGAATATATTGCCGGTAAAGTTGTGGCGCGTGATTACATCGACGAGAGCACCGGTGAGCTGATTATTGCGGCGAACATGGAATTATCCATGGACCTGCTGGCTAAGCTGAGCCAGGCTGGTCATAAGCGTATTGAAACGCTGTTCACCAATGATCTGGACCACGGTCCTTATATCTCTGAAACACTGCGTGTTGACCCGACTAATGACCGCCTGAGCGCCTTAGTTGAAATCTACCGTATGATGCGTCCTGGTGAGCCACCAACGCGTGAAGCGGCAGAGAACCTGTTTGAGAACCTGTTCTTCTCAGAAGATCGTTATGATCTGTCTGCGGTTGGTCGTATGAAGTTCAACCGTTCCCTGTTACGTGATGAAATCGAAGGCGCTGGTATCCTGAGCCACGATGACATCATCCAGGTAATGAAGAAGCTGATCGATATCCGTAACGGTATTGGCGAAGTGGATGATATTGACCACCTTGGCAACCGTCGTATTCGTTCAGTCGGCGAAATGGCTGAAAACCAGTTCCGTGTCGGTCTGGTACGTGTTGAGCGTGCGGTTAAAGAGCGTCTGTCATTAGGTGATCTGGATACCCTGATGCCTCAGGACATGATCAACGCGAAACCGATTTCTGCTGCCGTTAAAGAGTTCTTCGGTTCCAGCCAGCTGTCTCAGTTTATGGACCAGAACAACCCGCTGTCTGAAATTACGCACAAACGTCGTATTTCTGCACTCGGCCCGGGTGGTCTGACTCGTGAACGTGCAGGCTTTGAAGTGCGAGACGTACACCCGACGCACTACGGTCGTGTATGTCCTATCGAAACGCCGGAAGGTCCGAACATCGGTCTGATCAACTCTTTATCTGTTTATGCACAGACCAATGAGTACGGTTTCCTGGAAACCCCGTATCGCCGTGTTATTGACAGCCAGGTGACTGACGAAATTCATTACCTGTCCGCGATTGAAGAAGGTAACTTCGTTATCGCGCAGGCGAACACCAACCTCGATGATGACGGTCAGTTTGTTGATGACCTGGTCACTTGTCGTAACAAAGGTGAGTCCAGCCTGTTCAGCCGTGATCAGGTTGACTATATGGACGTTTCTACCCAGCAGGTTGTTTCTGTCGGTGCGTCTCTGATTCCATTCCTGGAACACGATGATGCTAACCGTGCACTGATGGGTGCAAACATGCAACGTCAGGCGGTTCCTACTCTGCGTGCTGATAAGCCGCTGGTTGGTACCGGTATGGAACGTGCGGTAGCGGTAGACTCCGGTGTTACTGCGGTTGCGAAACGTGGTGGTACAGTCCAGTACGTTGATGCATCACGTATCGTTATCAAAGTTAACGAAGACGAGATGTATGCCGGCGAAGCAGGCATTGATATTTATAACCTGACCAAATACACCCGTTCTAACCAGAACACCTGTATCAACCAGATGCCGTGTGTCAACCTGGGTGAACCGATCGAACGTGGTGATGTACTGGCTGACGGTCCGTCTACTGATCTGGGCGAACTGGCTCTGGGTCAGAACATGCGCGTGGCATTTATGCCATGGAATGGTTATAACTTCGAAGACTCCATCCTCGTTTCAGAGCGTGTGGTTCAGGAAGACCGTTTCACCACTATCCATATTCAGGAACAGGCCTGTGTGTCACGTGACACCAAGCTGGGGCCGGAAGAGATTACCGCAGATATCCCGAATGTCGGTGAAGCTGCACTGTCTAAACTGGATGAATCCGGTATTGTTTACATCGGCGCCGAAGTTACCGGTGGTGATATTCTGGTCGGTAAAGTGACGCCAAAAGGCGAAACACAGCTGACTCCGGAAGAGAAACTGCTGCGCGCGATCTTCGGTGAGAAGGCATCTGATGTTAAAGATTCTTCTCTGCGTGTACCAAATGGTGTTTCCGGTACCGTTATTGATGTTCAGGTCTTTACCCGTGACGGTGTTGAAAAAGACAAACGTGCACTCGAAATCGAAGAAATGCAGCTGAAGCAGGCGAAAAAAGACCTGACTGAAGAACTGCAGATCCTCGAAGCCGGTCTGTTTACCCGTATTTATACGGTACTGACCAGCGGTGGTGTTGAAGCTGATAAGCTGGACAAGTTACCACGTGAACGCTGGCTGGAGCTGGGACTGACTGATGAAGAAAAACAAAATCAGTTGGAACAGCTGGCAGAGCAATACGATGAGCTGAAGCGCGAGTTTGAGAAAAAACTTGAAGCTAAACGCCGTAAAATCACCCAGGGCGATGATCTGGCACCAGGTGTGCTGAAAATCGTTAAGGTTTACCTGGCGGTAAAACGTCAGATCCAGCCTGGTGATAAAATGGCGGGTCGTCATGGTAACAAAGGTGTTATCTCTAAGATCAACCCGATCGAAGATATGCCTTACGATGAAAACGGAACGCCGGTTGACATCGTACTGAACCCGCTGGGCGTACCATCGCGTATGAACATCGGTCAGATCCTGGAAACTCACCTCGGAATGGCAGCAAAAGGTATTGGTGACAAGATCAATGCCATGCTGAAACAACAGCAGGATGTCGCCAGACTGCGTGAGTTTATTCAGCGTGCTTATGACCTGGGTTCTGATACCCGTCAGACCGTTGACCTGAACACTTTCTCTGACGACGAAGTTATGCGTCTGGCAGAGAACCTGAAGAAAGGGATGCCAATTGCGACCCCGGTCTTCGACGGTGCTAAAGAAAGTGAAATTAAAGAGTTGCTGACTCTGGGGGGTATTCCTACCTCCGGTCAGATCACTCTGTTTGATGGTCGTACCGGTGAGCAGTTTGAGCGTCAGGTAACCGTAGGTTACATGTATATGCTGAAACTGAACCACCTGGTCGATGACAAAATGCATGCGCGTTCTACCGGTTCTTACAGCCTTGTAACTCAGCAGCCGCTGGGTGGTAAAGCTCAGTTCGGTGGTCAGCGATTCGGTGAGATGGAAGTGTGGGCACTGGAAGCATACGGTGCTGCTTATACCCTGCAGGAAATGCTGACTGTGAAGTCTGATGACGTTAATGGCCGTACCAAGATGTATAAAAACATTGTTGACGGTAACCATCAGATGGAACCAGGCATGCCGGAATCCTTCAACGTACTGTTGAAAGAGATCCGCTCGCTGGGTATTAACATCGAGCTGGAAGACGAGTAAGCACTCGCATTTGTACTGGTTACAGGGAGCCCGGTAATGTGCCGGACTCCCTGAGAAGTCTCACTCCGACGGGAGCAAATCCGTGAAAGACTTACTTAAGTTTTTAAAAGCGCAAACTAAAACCGAAGAGTTTGATGCGATCAAGATCGCTCTGGCATCGCCAGATATGATCCGTTCCTGGTCTTTCGGTGAAGTTAAAAAGCCAGAAACCATCAACTATCGTACCTTTAAGCCGGAACGTGATGGTCTGTTCTGTGCGCGTATTTTTGGTCCGGTAAAGGACTATGAGTGCCTGTGCGGTAAGTACAAGCGTCTCAAGCACCGTGGTGTTATTTGTGAGAAGTGTGGCGTAGAAGTTACCCAGACTAAAGTTCGTCGTGAACGTATGGGTCACATTGAGCTGGCTTCTCCGACAGCACATATCTGGTTTCTGAAGTCACTGCCATCCCGTATCGGCCTGTTATTAGACATGCCACTGCGTGATATTGAACGCGTACTGTATTTTGAATCTTATGTCGTTATTGAAGGCGGCATGACCAACCTTGAAAAGCGTCAGATCCTGACTGAAGAGCAGTATCTGGATGCGCTGGAAGAGTTTGGTGATGAATTCGACGCGAAAATGGGTGCGGAAGCAATCCAGGCTCTGCTGAAAGGCATGGATCTGGAACAGGAATGCGAACAGCTGCGTGAAGAGCTGAACGAAACCAATTCCGAAACCAAGCGTAAAAAGCTGACTAAGCGGATCAAACTGCTGGAAGCGTTTGTTCAGTCTGGTAACAAGCCAGAGTGGATGATCCTGACAGTACTGCCAGTATTACCACCGGATCTGCGTCCTCTGGTACCACTGGACGGTGGACGCTTTGCGACTTCAGATCTGAACGATCTGTATCGCCGTGTCATCAACCGTAACAACCGTCTGAAACGCCTGCTGGATCTGGCTGCCCCTGACATCATCGTACGTAACGAAAAACGTATGCTGCAGGAAGCGGTCGATGCACTGCTGGATAACGGTCGTCGTGGTCGTGCGATCACTGGTTCTAACAAACGTCCTCTGAAATCTTTGGCCGATATGATCAAAGGTAAACAGGGTCGTTTCCGTCAGAACCTGCTGGGTAAACGTGTCGACTATTCAGGTCGTTCCGTAATTACCGTTGGTCCATACCTGCACCTGCATCAGTGTGGCCTGCCTAAGAAAATGGCACTTGAACTGTTCAAACCATTTATCTACGGCAAGCTGGAACTGCGTGGTCTGGCAACGACTATCAAAGCCGCCAAGAAAATGGTTGAGCGTGAAGAAGCTGTGGTCTGGGATATCCTGGATGAAGTGATCCGCGAACACCCGGTACTGCTGAACCGTGCACCAACACTGCACCGTTTGGGTATCCAGGCTTTTGAACCGGTTCTGATTGAAGGTAAAGCTATCCAGCTGCACCCATTAGTTTGTGCGGCTTATAACGCCGACTTCGATGGTGACCAGATGGCTGTACACGTCCCGCTGACGCTGGAAGCTCAGCTGGAAGCCCGTGCACTGATGATGTCTACCAACAACATCCTGTCTCCTGCGAACGGTGAACCAATTATCGTTCCTTCTCAGGACGTTGTACTGGGTCTGTATTACATGACCCGTGACAGAGTCAACGGTAAAGGCGAAGGCATGGTACTGACCGGGCCTAAAGAAGCAGAGCGAGTTTATCGCGCTGGCCTGGCCGAGCTGCATGCCCGTGTGAAAGTCCGTATTACCGAATATAGCCTGAATGAGCAGGGCGACCTGATCCCACAGACCAGCCTGATCGATACCACGATCGGCCGTGCAATTTTGTGGATGATCGTACCTAAAGGTCTGCCGTACTCAATCATTAACCAGGCACTGGGTAAGAAAGCAATCTCTAAGATGCTGAATACCTGTTACCGTATCCTGGGTCTGAAACCAACGGTTATTTTTGCTGACCAGACCATGTATACCGGTTTTGCCTATGCTGCCCGTTCAGGAGCATCAGTAGGTATTGATGATATGGTTATCCCGGCCAAAAAAGCCGAGATCATCAGTGAAGCGGAAGCCGAAGTGGCTGAAATCCAGGAACAGTTCCAGTCTGGTCTGGTAACTGCCGGTGAACGTTATAACAAAGTCATCGATATCTGGGCTGCGGCCAACGAACGTGTTTCCAAAGCGATGATGGAAAACCTGCAAACTGAAACTGTGATTAACCGTCATGGTGAAGAAGAACAACAGGTTTCTTTCAACAGTATCTATATGATGGCCGACTCCGGTGCTCGTGGTTCTGCTGCTCAGATTCGTCAGCTGGCGGGTATGCGTGGCCTGATGGCGAAACCAGATGGTTCAATCATCGAAACGCCGATCACAGCGAACTTCCGTGAAGGTCTGAACGTACTCCAGTACTTCATCTCGACGCACGGTGCTCGTAAAGGTCTGGCGGATACCGCACTGAAAACCGCAAACTCCGGTTATCTGACTCGTCGTCTGGTAGACGTTGCACAGGATCTGGTCGTTACTGAAGACGATTGTGGTACCCACGAAGGTATCATGATGACACCGGTGATCGAAGGTGGTGATGTTAAAGAGCCACTGCGTGAGCGTGTTCTGGGTCGTGTTACCGCAGAAGATGTTCTGAAGCCGGGTTCTGCAGATATTCTGGTCGCCCGTAATACCCTGCTCGATGAGCACTGGTGTGACGTGCTGGAACAGAACTCTGTTGACAGCGTAAAAGTACGTTCTGTGGTTGGTTGTACCACTGACTTTGGCGTGTGTGCTCACTGTTATGGTCGTGACCTGGCTCGTGGTCATATCATCAACAAAGGTGAAGCGGTTGGTGTTATCGCAGCACAGTCCATCGGTGAACCTGGTACACAGCTGACGATGCGTACGTTCCACATCGGTGGTGCGGCATCCCGTGCGGCAGCTGAATCCAGCATTCAGGTGAAAAACAAAGGTACCATTAAGCTGATCAACGCTAAGTCGGTAACTAACTCAGCAGGTAAGCTGGTTATTACTTCACGTAACGTTGAACTGAATATGATCGATGAATTCGGTCGTACCAAAGAAAGCTATAAAGTACCTTACGGCTCCGTGATGGCCAAAGGCGATGGTGAGCAGGCGAATGCCGGTGAAACCGTTGCTAACTGGGATCCACACACAATGCCGGTTATCACCGAAGTGAGCGGTTTTGTTCGCTTTGTCGATATGAACGATGGTCAGACAATTACCCGTCAGACGGATGAACTGACAGGTCTGTCTTCTCTGGTGGTACTGGATACTGCTGAGCGTACTTCAGGTGGTAAAGACCTGCGTCCGGCACTGAAAATTGTCGATGCTAAAGGTGATGATGTGATGTTGCCAGGCACCGATATGCCTGCACAGTACTTCCTGCCAGGTAACGCAATTGTTCAGCTGGATGATGGTGTACAAATCAGTTCCGGTGATACCTTAGCGCGTGTTCCTCAGGAATCCGGCGGTACTAAAGATATTACCGGTGGTCTGCCACGCGTTGCTGACCTGTTTGAAGCCCGTCGTCCGAAAGAGCCGGCGATTCTGGCAGAAATCAGCGGTATTATTTCCTTCGGTAAAGAAACCAAAGGCAAACGTCGTCTGGTGATCACACCTGTTGATGGCAGCGAACCTTACGAAGAGATGATTCCGAAATGGCGTCAGCTTAACGTGTTTGAAGGTGAGCGTGTTGAACGTGGTGATGTTGTTTCCGACGGACCTGAATCACCGCACGACATTCTGCGTCTGCGTGGTGTTCATGCTGTGACCCGTTACATCGTTAACGAAGTGCAGGACGTTTACCGTCTGCAGGGCGTTAAGATTAACGATAAACACATTGAAGTTATCGTTCGTCAGATGCTGCGTAAAGCGACCATTGCTTCTTCCGGTAGCTCCGAGTTCCTGGAAGGTGAGCAGGCTGAAGTTTCACGTATCATGATCGCTAACCGTGAACTGGAAGCGAACGGCAAAGTCGCTGCGACTTTCGCCCGTGACCTGCTGGGTATTACTAAAGCTTCACTGGCAACCGAATCGTTTATTTCTGCGGCATCATTCCAGGAAACGACTCGCGTACTGACTGAAGCAGCAGTAGCCGGTAAACGTGATGAATTACGTGGTCTGAAAGAGAACGTGATCGTTGGTCGTCTGATCCCTGCCGGTACCGGTTATGCCTACCATCAGGATCGTATGCGCCGTCGTCATTCAGGTGAAGCACCTGTGACTCCTCAGGTCACTGCAGACGAAGCATCTGCCAGCCTGGCTGAGTTGCTGAATGCCGGCCTTGGTGGCAGCGACGAATAACAGAGTATGACATCGTGATATAAAACCCTGCTCAGGCAGGGTTTTTTTATATCCGGTCAGACAGGAAGCGGAGCAAAGCATGAGGAAATTTTGTGTACCTGCCATATTGTTTTCAATGCTGGTGGCGATACCCACAGTAAAAGCTTCAGAAGCTGTTCAGAGAATGTTCCAGGACTGGCAGGTGACCTGTAATAATCTTAATGATTGCGATATCCGTAATGCCGATGAAAATATGCGTGTTGTGCTGCGGCATGAAGCCGGGCCACGGGGAATTGTTTCGCTGGATATTATGGGATTTGATATTGATAAACCGGAAGGGATTTGGCTGGACGGGAAATTATGGAATAACAGTATGATCCCTGTCAGTAGCGATGAAAGCCACGATTATGCGGGTTACCATACTGATTCTCTGCAGACAGTTCAGGCATTTATCCGGGCGGCCAGTCATGCCAGACGTATTACTCTGACGCCGGATGAAGATGATGATACGGGTTCACTAAAAGGTTTAAATGCCTCGTTATTGTTTGCCGATGATGTACAGGGGCGTCTGGATAACCAGACTGCGCTGCTGCGTGTCGGGCCCGGCATTCCGGCACAGGTGCCGCTGCGTTATGCTTTTGAAATTCCGCCGACCAAAGTCCCGGCTATTTTCCCGGTCAGTGATGGTAATGCTCTGATCAATGAAGTACTGCAGACGCAGCAATCAGTGCTTAATGATGAAGAATGCTCACCGGAAGCTGATGACATCGCCCGCAGTAAAGCAGTGCCTCTGGATAAGAAAAATGTCCTGGTGATGATCAATTGTGTTACCGGGGCTTATCAGTCTTCCGGTATTTTATTTATTACCCCGCGTGATCATCCGGATCAGGCGAAGGAAGTGGAGCTGACACTTCCCCTGAAAGATGATCAGGGAGATCCTCAGACCATCAGCTGGTTTACGGACGTCAGTTATGATCCTAAAACAGCGATGCTGACTCATACGGCCAGAGGCCGGGGGATCGCTGACTGTGGTGAAAGCGGAGCCTGGCGGTATGACGGGCATCATTTTCAGCTGATGAGTTACCATAACCAGCCAGCCTGTGACGGCGGAGCTCCGGGCAACTGGCCTTCGGTCTGGCTGACACCCGGCTTTAAAGAATAGGCAGAGACAGACAATAACGGGCGCCCGTCCCGGTCACAGATTATTTCTTCCGAAGTAAGGCTCCCAGTCTTTCCACACCGGCTGTAACCCGGTTTTCTGTAAGGCGGCAGCGACCACTTCTGGCCGCCGGTGATCATCCGGTGAAAACTGTTCAAGCGCACCGCTGCTTTCTGCATATCCACCCGGCGCTGTTTTAGAAAAAGCACTGGCTGTGGTCACAACAATCGGAATAGCATGATCGCGGAATTTCGGTGACTCCCGGGTGGATAGCGAAATATCCGTGGGTGGTGAAAACAGCCGGAAGGCACACATTGTCTGCAGCAGCTGACGTTCATTCATCAGTGAAGCCGGGGTGATACCGCCGGCACAGGGGCGTAATCGTGGAAAAGCTACGGAATAGCGTGACTGCCAGTAATGTTTTTGCAACCAGTTCAGGTGTTCACCCATCATCAGGCAATCAGTGCGCCAGTGGCCGGATAATCCGGCAAGAACGCCGAGCCCTATTCTGTCGATACCTGCGCGGCCCAGCCTTTCCGGTGTTTGCAGACGAAAGAAAAAGTCCTGCTTATTGCCCCGTAAGTGATGAGTGGCATAACAGGAAGTATGATAGGTCTCCTGATATACCAGCACTCCGTCCAGCCCGAGCCCCCGTAATTCGCGGTACTCATCTTCCTGTAATGGCTGAACCTCCATCATCAGTGAACTGAACTGCTGACGAATGCCCGGCAGATGACTGCGGAAATACTCCATCCCGACTTTATTCTGATGTTCACCGGTCACCAGCAATAGCTGATTAAACCCCAGTTTGCGTATCGCCTGACATTCCAGTGAAATCTCTTTGCTATCCAATGTCTTACGACGGATTCGATTGCCCATCGAAAAGCCGCAGTAAGTGCATTCATTAGCGCAAAGGTTAGACAGATAGAGTGGTGCAAAAAAATTGACTGTATGACCAAAGCGCTGTCGGGTCAGTTGCTGTGCTCTGGCCGCCATCTGTTCCAGAAAACTTTCCGCCGCCGGAGACAATAATGCCATCAGCGCGGCAGTGCCCTGTATTTCTCCGGATAATGCCCGCCCGACCTGAGCCGGGGTCTGACTGTCAATCCGCAGGCGTAATTCGTTCTGGTCCAGGCTCTGCCAGTAATCAGCAAAATCAGCCATTGGTATTCTCCTGTTGAAAGTCAGCCTCCAGGAAAGCGGTTAACGGGCTGGTCGGACAGGCGACTGCCCGCAGACCGGAAGTTCCGCGGGCAAGATGTCCTGCTTCAGTGGCTAAAGCAAACGCGCGGGCCGTCGCAACAGGGTCGTTGGCTGTGGCAATAGCGGTATTCACCAGCACAGCATCCGCACCGTATTCCATTGCTTCACAGGCATGTGAAGGTAAACCGATCCCTGCATCGACGATTACCGGTACCGTAGCCTGATCAATAATGATCTGCAGAAAATCCCTGCTCAGTAACCCTTTATTACTGCCAATCGGTGCGCCGAGCGGCATAACCGCCGCACATCCGACGGCTTCCAGCCGTTTACAGAGCACCGGGTCGGCCCCGCAATAGGGCAAAACGACAAAACCTTCTTTTACCAGCTGTTCTGCGGCCCGGAGTGTTTCTATCGGGTCGGGTAACAGATAGCGGTTATCGGGATGGATTTCCAGTTTTACCCAGTGAGTCCCCAGAGCTTCCCGTGCCAGTCGTGCAGCGAATACAGCTTCTCCCGCGGTTTTGGCCCCGGAGGTATTTGGCAGCAACATAACGCCTGATTGTTTTAAGGGATCCAGAATATTGTCCTGCCGGCCACTCAAATCAACTCGTTTCATCGCTAATGTTGCCAGCTGTGAGCCGGAAGCCAGTAATGCCGCCTGCATTATGGCCGGAGAAGCAAACTTACCTGTCCCGGTCAGTAGCCGGGAACTGAATGTTTTATCTGCAATTCTTAACACAGTTAACCTCCGGCGATGACCTGAAAAACCACCACATCATCATTTTCCTGCACCTGGTACTCAGCCCAGCGGGTGGCAGGAATGACTCTGCCGTTGACCGCAAGGGCGGTGCCCTGCGGGCCAACGGATATCTGCTGCAATAGCTGACTTAATAAACAGGCGTGGCTAATCTCCGTTGGTATATCATTGAGTTTAATTTGCATGAATTTCTCCGCAGACCGGGCAGTCATCGGCCGGGGTCAACTGCAGACGACGCCATTGTAATTCTTTACCATCAAACAGCATCAGCTGACCGGAAACAGCGCTATGGCCGGTTGTCACCAGTTTGATTGTTTCCAGCGCCTGTAAATTACCCATCATTCCCGCCACCGGACCAATAATCCCGCTGTTACGGCAGTTACGGGCGGGTTCTTCTGTCTGTGGCCACAGACAGCGATAACAGCCCCGGTGCCAGGGAGGTGTCAGCACCAGCAGTTGCCCGCTGAACCCTACAGTACTTGCCGAAATCAGTGGCAGGCCTTGTTCAACGCACCATGCATTGAGCAAGTGTCTGGTTAGCAGGTTATCACTGCAGTCGAGTACTACGGTTGGCCTGACAGGTAAACAGGCTAATTGCTGTACATCAATTCGCCGGTCAATAGTATGCAGGTGTACTGACGGATTCATCTGGTTCAGGGTCTGTGCCGCCAGTCCGGCTTTAGGGCGACCAGTATCAGCCGTACGGTACAAAATTTGTCGCTGCAGGTTACTGATATGCAGAGTGTCATCATCGGCCAGCAGCAGGGTGCCAATACCGGCTGCTGCAAGATACATAGCCGCCGGAGATCCCAGTCCTCCCAGCCCGACAATCAATACCCGCGCATCTGCCAGCTTTTCCTGTCCTGACGGGCCAATTTCCTCCAGTAGCAATTGCCGGCTATAGCGCATAAAATCCTGATCATTAAGCATCTGCTGAGTTCCCCTGAGCTTCCTCTACCCGGCGCTGTAACTCTGCAACGGCAGTTCGCCAGTCGGCGGCTCGTGTGATGGCGCTAACAACCGCGATACTACCGACCCCGGTAGCCAGAACCTCCGCGGCCCGGTCTATGGATATGCCACCGATAGCTACCGTCGGTATACCTGCAAGACGTCGTACATGATGACGTAAATTATCCAGTCCCTGTGGATGAGAGGGCATCTGTTTGGTATTGGTCGGGAACACATGTCCCAAAGCGATATAGGAAGGATTGAAGGAGAGCACACGGTCAATTTCCCGGCTGTCATGGGTGGAGACACCCAGTCTTAACCCGGCCTGATAAATGGCTGTCAGATCGGCAGTGTCCAGATCTTCCTGCCCCAGGTGCACACCATAGGCACCATGTTTGATCGCCAGCTGCCAATCATCATTGATAAATAGCCGGGCATTTCGTTTAGCAGCCAGACGAATACTTTCGATAATTGCCTGTTCTTTTTCTGCGGTACAGTCATCCTTGATGCGTAACTGTAATGTCATCACTCCTGCATCCAGCAGCCGGGCGATCCATTCAACACTGTCCACCACTGCGTATAACCCGCAGTGCAGCGGAACAGCAGGAAATACCTGAGCCATTATTTCCCCCCGGCATCTGTACTGACGGGCAGATAAATTTCGCTGCCGTTATCGCGGAAACGCTGAGACATCCCGAGCATACCTTCATTGATAGCAAATGCCGGAGCCGGGTTCTTACTGGCGAAGTCACGAACTTCCTGACTGATTTTCATCGAACAAAATTTCGGGCCGCACATGGAACAGAAATGGGCAACCTTGCCTGATTCCTGAGGAAGGGTTTGATCGTGGTAACTGCGGGCAGTTTCCGGATCCAGCGCCAGATTAAATTGATCTTCCCAGCGGAATTCGAAACGTGCTTTAGACATAGCATTATCACGGATCTGAGCGCCGGGATGACCTTTTGCCAGGTCGGCCGCATGTGCGGCAATCTTATAAGCTATCAGTCCCTGCTTCACGTCTTCTTTATCCGGTAAGCCGAGGTGCTCTTTGGGAGTGACGTAGCACAGCATTGCACAGCCGAACCAGCCGATCATGGCAGCACCGATACCCGAGGTAAAATGGTCATAACCCGGTGCAATATCCGTTGTCAGGGGGCCGAGGGTATAAAACGGCGCTTCGTGACAATGCTCCAGTTGTTCGGTCATATTGCGCTGGATCATATGCATCGGCACATGTCCCGGGCCTTCAATCATTACCTGAACATCATACTCCCATGCAATTTTGGTCAGTTCTCCGAGGGTATGCAGTTCGGCGAACTGTGCTTCATCATTAGCATCGCGGATAGACCCCGGGCGTAATCCGTCGCCCAATGACAGGGCAATATCGTAGCTGGCACAGATTTCACAGATTTCACGGAAATGCCGGTACAGGAAGTTTTCCTGGTGATGGGACAGGCACCACTTAGCCATAATCGATCCGCCGCGTGACACAATCCCGGTCAGGCGTTTTGCGGTCATTGGCACATAACGCAGCAGGACACCGGCATGGATAGTGAAGTAATCGACCCCTTGTTCCGCCTGCTCCAGCAGGGTATCCCGGAAGACAGACCAGTTAAGATCTTCTGCGACACCATTCACTTTTTCCAGGGCCTGATACACCGGGACAGTACCGACAGGGATCGGGCTGTTGCGCAGGATCCATTCCCGGGTTTCGTGAATATTCCGCCCGGTGGAGAGGTCCATCAGCGTATCAGCCCCCCAGCGGGCTGCCCAGACCAGTTTTTCGACTTCTTCTTCAATAGAAGAGGTCACGGCCGAGTTACCAATATTGGCATTAATTTTTACCAGAAAATTCCGGCCGATGATCATCGGTTCGGATTCAGGATGATTAATATTCGACGGGATAATTGCTCTCCCTGCGGCAACTTCCTGGCGTACAAATTCCGGGGTAATGGTTTCCGGTAACGGATCAAAAAAATGCTTGCCGGGATGTTGCTGGCGCAGTTCAGATGAGGTGATCTGCGCGCGGCCCATATTTTCACGTATTGCGATAAATTCCATTTCCGGGGTGATTATCCCCTGACGCGCGTAATGCAGCTGGGTAACGCAACGTCCGTTCAGCGCTTTTCGCGGCTGGGGAAGGTAGCGGAAGCGCAGTCCATCCAGGCTTTCATCCGCCAGGCGTTCTCTGGTGTAGGCTGAGCTGGTGGCCGGAATCTGTTCAGAATCCTGGCGTTGTTCAATCCAGGTCTGGCGGAGGCGGGGGATACCACGGTGGATATCCGGGGTGGCGGTTTCATCACCAAACGGACCGGACGTGTCATAGACCGGGATAGCTTCATTGTCTTCTTCTGTCGGATTGGCCGCGGTTCCGCCGATACGGGTCGGGCTGAGTTGTATTTCACGGACCGGCACCCTGATGTCCGGCCGGGAGCCAGTCAGCCAGCGGCGGCGTGAGGCCGGAAAGGACTGATGACCCAGTGAGTTGATAAAATCCCGTGCTTGTTCGCGTTTTTCGCGGCGTGATAATTTTTCAGACATAGCTCTATTTCCTGTAAATAAAGAAATACGCTTGTCCGGAGTCCGGAAGGAGTGACAGAAGAAAGTGTCTTGCGGGCACACTCAGGCTGAACTGTACTCTTGTTCCCTTCGCAGGTACTAACCTGATCAGGTTCCGCGGATCCCGAATTAACGGTCTCAGCCCCGTGGGGCACTCCGACAAGATAATAAGCGGCTGATCAGGGTGTGATACAGCGGCGGGTGAATTGTCACCGTCAGTCAGCATAGAGTGCTTCAGCGTGAAGTACAAGCCCCTGCTATTTGTACGGTCGGTGAAAAGCAAGTGTCATGTTATCGCTGACATTACCCCGCCGGGTGCTAGTATGGATTAGCTGTTGTCGTAACATGTGGTTAAAAACAAC
Organism: Tatumella sp. JGM130; assembly: GCF_018257525.1. Lineage (NCBI taxonomy): Bacteria > Pseudomonadati > Pseudomonadota > Gammaproteobacteria > Enterobacterales > Erwiniaceae > Tatumella > Tatumella sp. JGM130. The sequence continues at coordinate 19,412 of NZ_JAERJS010000039.1, forward strand.
AAAGGTGCTGATTGATGGAACGTGAAATAACCGGTGAAGATAAGGGCTGGTGGGTGGTAAGCCAGCAGAATAAAATCTGGCTACCCGGAGATAAACTACCTTACGGGCCTGCTGCTGAATTTTCCCTTAGCGGATTGTCCGGACGTCCGATCGGTGAGTGGCAGGGCGATACGGTCTGGCTGATTAATCATTCGCGTTCGCAAAACATGGCTTCCCTGCGGCAGTTGCTGAATGAAGACAGTGGCTTATTCAGAATGGCCGGACGCGGTGTACAGCTGGCTGAATTTTATCGTTCTCACCGTTACTGTGGTTACTGTGGCGGGGAAATGCAGCACAGTAAGACAGAATTTGCCTGTCTGTGTACCCGCTGTCATGAACGGTATTACCCGCAAATAGCGCCTTGTATTATCGTGGTGATCCGCCGTGATGATAAACTTCTGCTGGCACAGCATGTACGCCATCGTAATGGGATTTATACGGCCCTGGCCGGATTTGCTGAGGTCGGGGAAACCCTCGAACAGACGGTTACCCGTGAAGTTATGGAAGAGAGCAGTATCAGGATTAAAAATCTGCGCTATATCGCTTCTCAGCCCTGGCCGTTTCCCCAGTCACTGATGATGGCTTTTCTGGCTGATTACGACAGTGGTGATATATGCATTGATCCTGAAGAACTGCTGGATGCCGGCTGGTACCGTTATGATGAACTGCCTGCACTGCCACCCGCTGGCACCATCGCACGGCGGCTGATTGAAGATACTGTGGCATTGTGCCGGTCAGAATACCAATAACGGCAGACAAAGATACCTGACTGACAGGGGCATGGTTAGAATAACCCGTTGTTTGTGTATATAATATGCGCCTGATTTCGAGAGAGCCTGATTATGAGCGAATTAAAAAACGACCGTTATTTGCGAGCATTACTACGGCAGCCAACGGATGTAACGCCGGTGTGGATGATGCGTCAGGCAGGCCGCTATTTGCCTGAATATAAACAGACCCGCGCACAGGCCGGCGATTTTATGTCGTTGTGTAAAAATGCCGAGCTGGCCTGTGAAGTCACTTTACAACCCCTGCGCCGTTATCCGCTGGATGCCGCTATCCTGTTCTCTGACATTCTGACCATTCCGGATGCGATGGGATTAGGGCTGTATTTTGAAACCGGTGAAGGCCCGCGTTTTTCTTCACCGATCAGCTGTGCTGCGGATGTAAAAAACCTGCCAATCCCTGATCCGGAACAGGAACTGGGCTATGTGATGAATGCGGTACGAACTATCCGTAAAAACCTGAAAGGTGAAGTTCCGCTGATTGGTTTCTCCGGCAGTCCATGGACACTGGCAACCTATATGGTGGAAGGTAGCAGCAGCAAAGCCTTCACTAAAATTAAAAAAATGATGTACAGCGAGCCGTCGGTATTGCATGCATTACTGGATAAACTGGCGGAAAGTGTCATTCTGTATCTGAATGCCCAAATCCGTGCCGGTGCACAGTCGGTAATGATTTTTGATACCTGGGGCGGGGTATTAACCGGCCGCGACTACCGCAATTTCTCTCTGTATTACATGCATAAAATTGTAGACAGTTTATTGCATGAAAGTGAAGGCCGCCGTGTGCCGGTCACACTGTTCACTAAAGGTGGCGGACAGTGGCTGGAACAGATTGCAGATACTGGCTGTGATGCGATTGGCCTTGACTGGACGACGGATATTGCCGATGCCCGCCAGCGGGTAGGACACCGGGTTGCATTACAGGGCAATATGGACCCTTCAGTGCTTTATGCTCCGGCGGCGCGGATCGAACAGGAAGTCTCGACAATTCTCGAAGGCTTCGGTCATGGTGACGGGCATGTGTTCAATCTCGGACATGGGATCCATCAGGATGTTCCGCCGGAACATGCTGGCGCATTTGTTGACGCTGTCCACCGTCTGTCGGCAGCTTATCATAAATAATGACAGCTGATTACGCGGCATTAAAAGTACAGCAACTTTCACTGGCAGCTGATGTTGTTGGTGAGGGGCTAAGCCGTGATTTTTCCCCTGGCTTTATTGCCGGGGGAGACGTGGGGTTTGAACAACAAGGGACGATCGCGCGCGGCGTTATTGTCGTATTGCGCTGGCCCGGACTGGAAATAGTTGAACACCGTATAGCACGGGTACCCGTCACGTTACCCTACATCCCCGGATTTCTCTCGTTCCGTGAATGTCCGGCACTGCTTGCTGCCTGGCAACAACTTACTCATCGTCCGGATTTATTGCTTATTGATGGGCAAGGCATCGCTCATCCGAGAGGTTTAGGGGTTGCCAGCCATATTGGTGTGTTAACTGATGTACCGACGATTGGCATTGCCAAGAACCGTTTATGTGGCGAGTATTCTCCACTGGAAGAAGGGGCCGGGGCATGCCAGCCACTGTATTGTCATCATCAGCAAGCCGGCTGGGTACTGCGCAGTAAAATCAGATGTAATCCGTTGTTTATTTCTATTGGACACCGGGTCAGCGTTGATATGGCCCTTTTCTGGACGCAGCAATGTTTACGGGGTTATCGTTTGCCGGAACCCACCCGACTGGCCGACGGGATTGCCTCCCGCCGCAAAGGCTTCCAGCGCTGGCTGAACGTACAATAACGCTGTGAAAACCGCGCTTTTGCGTTACACTTCTGCCAGCTAATTTATAATGAGTATCCGTCATGTTACGTAACCCTATCCACTTACGCCTGGAAAAGCTGGAAAGCTGGCAACATATGACTTTCATGGCTTGTCTGTGTGAGCGTATGTATCCGAACTATCTGGCGTTCTGTCAGCAGACTGAGTTTGCCGATCCTCACCTCTATCGTCGTATCCTTGATCTGGTCTGGGAGACGCTGGTGGTGAAAGGTGCAAAAGTTAACTTCGATTCTCAGCTTGAGAAACTTGAAGAAGCGATCCCTGACGGAGATGCATTTGAAATTTATGGGGTCTACCCGGCCATTGACGCCTGCGTCGCACTGAGTGATGTACTGCACGCTCTGTTAGGTGGCGAAACATTAAACTATGCGATTGAAGTCAGTAAAACATCGATTACAACAGTGGCAATGCTGGAGATGACCCAGGCTGGCCGGGAAATGACCGATGAAGAACTCAGAGAAAACCAGGCCGTCATTGATGAATGGGACCTGCAATGGGAAATATTCCGATTGCTGTCTGAGTGCGAAGAACGTGATGCTGAGCTGATCAAAGGGCTGCGTGCTGATCTGCGGGAAGCCGGAATTAGTAATATTGGTATAAGTTTTAACCAGTAAGGCAATAAAACGTGACTTCAGGCCTGATTTAGCTCACCTGAAGGCTTCACATTCGCCCCCTGTCTGGTCTACATTTGGGGGGCTAAAAATTGTGGCTATCGGTGTGTGCAGGCTGAAGGGTGTCGGAACATATGGCTTTTCACTCGCATTCGTTGCTTAGCAGGCGATAAATACACTTTAAGGATAACTTATGAACAAGACTCAACTGATTGATGTGATCGCAGAAAAAGCGGACCTGTCTAAAACTCAGGCTAAAACTGCACTGGAATCTACTCTGGCTGCGATCACTGAGTCTCTGAAAGAAGGTGATGCAGTTCAGCTGGTGGGTTTTGGTACTTTTAAAGTAAACCACCGTGCAGAACGTACCGGTCGTAACCCGCAGACTGGTAAAGAAATCAAAATTGCTGCTGCAAACGTTCCTGCGTTCGTTTCCGGTAAGGCTCTGAAAGACGCCGTAAAATAAGCGTCGCACCCCGGGTGTTAAAACGTTTAGCTAACAGAAGGGGCATTTCTCCGCCTCTTCTGTTTATTGTAACCTCCCTCTGTAACTCTTTCTTTTTGCTATACCGTCCCTGTATCCTGTTGACCAAGGCATAATGATCCTGCGCGCCACCCTGTGGCAGTGATAAGTATTAAGGAGAGATGATGCTTTTTTCTGCACGGATAATAGCTATTGGCCTGTTGCCTCTGTTGCTGCTGGCGGGCTGCAGTTCATCAGACAATATCCCGCCATTCAGTGCTTCTGGTTACCTTGCTGACCGGGGCGTGGTTCGTTTGTGGCGCAAGAATACCCCGCCGGATTACACCGCAATACGTACCCTGTATACCCCTTTTGATCAGTCAGTTACAGAGCAAACAGATTACCAATGGCATAATGGGAATTTGTTGTTTATGCAGAGTCATATTACCGGAGGGGCCACAGATGATGTGACTTTACGGTTTGATAACCAGGGAAAACTGAGTTTTATGCAGCGTCAGTTGCAAAACCGCCGGCAGGATGTCAGCCAGCAGGCTATCGAACTGTATCGGTTTGATGCCGGGCGAATATTGAAGATCAGTGATGCGTTACTGGCAGGCCAGATCTATTTACAGCAGGGCAGATGGCAACAGAATAATACGGTTCTCACCTGTGATGATCAGCAAGTACAGGCAAGCCTGGATATGGAGTCTCGAAGAATGATTGCCCGTGTCCGGTCGGGCACTGCCTCCCCGGTATATATTGCATGGCTGAAAGGGCCTGAGGGAACCCAACTACTCAGGGCCACGAGGGTGGATCTGTGTCATAACCAGCCGGTTGCGGCAGATTTATAACCGGCGATAAAAAGGCAGGCCGAAGCCTGCCTCTGAAAATATAACTGCGCTTATACCGGGTTACTTATTGCGGTTGATTGCCCGGTAACCGATATCATGACGATAAAAACATCCCGGCCATGAAATAGTTTTTGCCAGTGCATAGGCATTTTTCTGAGCCTCAGCAACATCTGCACCCAAACCGGTGGCACAAAGTACTCGCCCGCCGTTAGTCAGGACATTTTCTCCCGACAATTCTGTCCCTGCATGGAATACTTTGCCGTCTGAAGCGGCGGCTGTATCCAGTCCGGAAATAATATCACCTTTACGGTAATGCTCAGGATAACCGCCAGCAGCCAGAACCACGCCTAGCGCCGGACGCGGATCCCATAATGACTCCTGCTGGTCCAGTTCGCCATTACAGGCTGCCAGGCATAATGTTACCAGGTCAGATTGCATACGCATCATGATCGGCTGCGTTTCCGGGTCGCCAAAACGACAGTTAAACTCAATGACTTTCGGTTTTCCTGCCCCATCAATCATCAGACCTGCGTACAGGAAACCAGTGTACAGATTCCCTTCAGCAGCCATACCTCGTACTGTCGGCCAGATAACCTCATCCATGACACGCTGGTGGACTTCATCAGTGACCACGGGTGCCGGAGAGTAAGCCCCCATACCTCCGGTATTCGGGCCGGTATCCGCATCACCAACCCGCTTGTGATCCTGACTGGTGGCCATTGGCAGTACATGCTCACCATCAACCATCACAATAAAGCTGGCTTCCTCACCCTCCAGGAACTCCTCGATCACAATCCGGTGTCCGGCATCGCCGAATGCATTGCCTGCCAGCATATCTTTCACGGCATCTTCGGCTTCCTGCAATGTCATTGCAACGATAACACCTTTGCCTGCCGCCAGACCGTCAGCTTTAATAACGATAGGAGCCCCTTTTTCACGCAGGTAGCTCAGGGCTGGTTCGATTTCGGTAAAGTTCTGGTATTCAGCCGTAGGAATATGATGCCGTGCCAGAAAGTCTTTGGTAAAGGCTTTAGAGCCTTCCAGCTGAGCGGCTGCCTGAGTCGGACCAAAAATTTTCAGGCCTGCTTCGCGGAAGGCATCAACCACCCCCAGAACCAGCGGTGCCTCGGGGCCAACAATGGTCAGGTCAATGTGCTGCTGCTGAGCAAATGCCAGCAGACCTTCAATATCAGTCGCGCTGATATCGACATTTTGCAATGCGGGTTCCAGCGCTGTCCCGGCATTACCTGGCGCCACATAGACGGTTTCTGCTAAAGGTGACTGGGCGGCTTTCCAGGCCAGAGCATGTTCGCGTCCGCCATTACCAATAATTAAAATTTTCATAGTTAAACCCCGGGCTGATTAATGGCGGAAATGACGCATGTCAGTAAAGATCATGGCGATCCCGTGCTCGTTGGCCGCGGCAATCACCTCATCATCGCGGATCGAGCCACCGGGCTGGATCACACAGCTGATTCCGACAGCCGCTGCGGCATCAATACCATCGCGGAATGGGAAGAAAGCATCAGAAGCCATGGCGGAACCTTTAACTTCCAGCCCTTCATCAGCCGCTTTAATACCGGCAATTTTTGCCGAGTAGACGCGGCTCATTTGTCCTGCGCCGATGCCGATTGTCTGATTATCACGTGCGTAAACAATTGCATTCGACTTCACAAACTTAGCAACTTTCCAGCAGAACAGGGCATCGCGCATTTCCTGTGGTGTAGGCTGACGCTGGCTGACCACCCGCAACTGAGTTTCACCGACCATCCCCAGGTCACGGTCCTGTACCAGCAAACCGCCATTGACGCGTTTAAAATCCAGTGCTGCGCTGCGTTGTTGTTGCCATTCACCACAAACCAGTACACGGACGTTTTGTTTAGTCGCAGTGACTTTCAGAGCTGCGTCGCTGGCGGACGGGGCAATAATAACTTCGACAAACTGACGGCTGATAATTGCCTGAGCCGTCTCTTCATCCAGTTCGCGGTTAAACGCAATAATACCGCCAAAGGCAGATGTCGGATCGGTGGTGTAAGCACGCTCGTAGGCTTGTCTGATATTACTGCCAATAGCAACGCCACAAGGATTAGCATGTTTGACAATAACGCAGGCCGGTTCAGCAAATTCTTTTACGCATTCCAGCGCCGCATCGGTATCGGCAATATTATTATAAGAAAGGGCTTTCCCCTGTAACTGCTGTGCCGTGGCAACCGATGCTTCAGTAATATTGTCTTCTATATAGAAGGCAGCATCCTGATGGCTGTTTTCACCATAGCGCATATCCTGCTTCTTAATAAAGTTCAGGTTGAGTGTGCGCGGGAAACGCCCGGCAGGGGTTTTCTCTTCATTATAATAAGCCGGAACCAGTTTCCCGAAGTAGTTGGCAATCATGCTGTCATAGGCGGCAGTATGTTCGAATGCTTTAATCGCCAGATCAAACCGGGTATCCAGCGTCAGGCTGTTATCGTTGGCTTCCATCTCATTTATCAGCAGCGCGTAGTCGTTGCTGTTAACCACAATAGCGACATCTTTATGGTTCTTGGCAGCCGAGCGCACCATGGTTGGTCCGCCGATATCAATATTCTCGACGGCATCTTCCAGGCTGCATCCTTCACGGGCAACGGTGCTGGCAAACGGGTACAGGTTTACCACCACCATATCGATAGGTGCGATTTGGTGCTCAGCCATAATTGCATCATCCTGTCCGCGACGTCCGAGAATGCCGCCATGGACTTTCGGATGCAGCGTTTTAACGCGGCCATCCATCATCTCAGGGAAACCTGTGTAATCGGAGACTTCAGTGACGGGCAGCCCCGCCTCAGCCAGTAAGCGGGCAGTACCCCCGGTAGAGAGCAATTCGACGCCACGAGAGGCCAGTGCTTTGGCAAACTCAACAATACCGGTTTTGTCAGAAACACTCAGAAGAGCGCGGCGTACAGGACGACGTTGTTGCATAGGAAAGAATCCCCTGGATTGGTTTCATATATATAGAAGAAGTATTAGAGAAGGTTCTGAGAGCAAATAGCCGTTTTATCTGCTTCCGGAAACTTCGCCTGCACGACTTATTACATGGCGGCATTGTAGCGAAAACGATTGCGCGATGCCCGGCTAAATTTGTATTTATAGCCCTTTGTGGATAAGTTTGTGGGTAAGCACGTATAAATAGCACATTTGCTGTGGAATGCAGCAAACGATCGTTTTTTCTTAAATTAGCGGTTGCGCCTTTCGCTGAACTCCCTATAATGCGCAACCACTGACACGGCAAAGCGCGATGCGCAGCGGCGTGACAGGGACTGAAGCGATTCGGTCCGGAGAAAAAATCACGAA